>JAVHLK010000070.1 GCA_031082285.1 Desulfomonilaceae bacterium | reverse complement strand
GGGGGGGGTTGGGGGAAGATCGAGTCTTCCCCCCGATTATTTCTCGCGTTCCGCGGGATCTTCATACCCCATCTCCGGGGGGACGCCCCGGAGGGTTTGACGACGGGCGAGGACTTACGTGCTGCGTCGTCCCGTCGTCAAAACAACAGTTGGTATGTGGATTCAGCCGAATACGACCGAGTCTCCGTTCCCGATATACAGATCGCTCTCCGATCCCTCGGCGCCTCTACCCTGCACCACAGGGTATCCCAGTTCGACCATCTTCCTGACCGCGGGTAATCCGGTGCAATGATTGGCCGCCACCTTTTTGAACCCATAGGCCCCCATCTGTTCGATCCATCCGGCCTGTTGTTGTTCAAGTTTCCCGAACGGCGCAATGTGGAGTCCGCCGTACAGACCGTAGATCTTGCCTTTCGCGCCGAGATTGTTCACGGCATAATCGGAGAACGTGATAACGTTTTGATGACAGCAGCCTGTGCAGAGCACCAATCCCTTGTCCTTTACGTTAAAGTACAGCGACTGTTCGCCCCTGATCTTCAGGATGATGGGAATGTCGAAGCCCACCGAGCACACGCCGTCGGCCAACCGCGTCATCTCGCCTATCTGGAGCTTCACAAGTTCGCCTTTGTGGGCAACCGCGTTCTTTGTTCCCGGGTCGGGGAAGTCCGCGCCGCCAATGAACTTTGCTCCGGGAGGCGTGAACGTACTGGGAATGAGAATTTTCAGTTCCGGGTTGTACTTGAGCGTCGTTTGAAGCCCCCAGAGATGATCAAGATGTTCGTGCGTCAAGTACAGAAACGCGATTTCGCCGTTCTTGAGCATCTTATCGACTCCGGTGGCTTTGAAGCGCTCATCCATGTACTTGGGATTCCATCCCGTGTCCATGAGGAACTTTGTCTTGCCGCCGTCAAGGCTTTCGACTTCGACCAGCGAGCAGCTTCCCGCACCGTTTTCCTGGTTCCACTTTGTGGTCCACTGGTCTGAATCCTTGGGACCGCCGCCCTTCATCATGTCCGATATGAGGACCCCGGTATCCCACCAACCGACTTCCGAGACACACTTGATGCTGACGCTCTTGCATTCACCGATTGCGCTCAGGTCCTTGGGTGCGGCGTGAACATACGGCGCATTTGTTGCACTGTCCAGGTACAACACCGCTCCACCGATGACCGCGACTTTCACGAAGTCACGGCGGCTCATGGATTTCATCTCGGTCTCCTTTCACCAAGAAGGCAACGTTGGACTCTTCCCGTGAACGCGTACGAGAGCTTCGATGCGGTCGGCCGCGACTCTCTCGGACCGCGGTCAGGGACGCTTGACCTGCTTTGAGTGGGGGCTCTGCTGCGCTAGACTGGAATGGAAACGTCATAGTGCCGTCGCGACGGCACTGGAGATGGGACCAACTAATATTGTACGATTCTACACCGAACAAATGCCGGCGGCAATCATTTTATGAGGGTCGATTGACCAGATAAAGGCCCGCGGCCACCAGAGCAAGCCCCGCCAAAAGAAGAGCCGTCAAGGGTTCGTCCAGCAGCAGGCCGCTCAGGATTACCCCCGATAACGGCGTCAGAAAAGTGAAAGCCGCCAGCCGACTGACCTGATACCGATGGATCATCCAGAACCACAGGAGATAACTCGCAAATGCAATAACAACGCTCTGGTAGACAAGAGATCCGACGACCAGCCCGTCCAACTGCACGGGCCGTCCCCACTCGAAGATCAACCACCCTGCCGCAAGCACCGGGATCGAAAAGAAGAGTTGTGAGAAAAGGGTCTGGTAATGGGTTATGGGTTTGTTCAGCATGAACCTCTTGATGTAGATGTTGGTTGCAGCCCACAGCACCGCTGCGCCGACCTCCATAAGATCTCCCACCCAATAGTGAGGCCCGAGAGTCGCAGGCCTGGTCGCGAAAACCGTTACCAGTCCGGAAAAGGAAAGTATCAGCCCAATGCTCTTGGTAAAGGTCAGGCGTTCCGAGGAAAGAAAAAAGTGGGCCCCGAGCGCGGTCCACAACGGCTGCGTATATAAGAAAATGATCGCACGAGACGCGTTTGTCAGGTCGATTCCGTAGTACAGAATGAGGAATTCGGTTCCGAACAGAGCTCCGATTGCCATACCGTGTTTCAGGTCGCGAGCCGGGAGAAAGACGCCCCGGCCAACGCAGCTCGCATACATCCACAGGAGGACCGCGGCAACGATCGACCTCACCGTCGCGGCCATGATCGGAGGAATCCCCTGATTGCTGATCTTGATGCTCACCATGTTTCCGCCCCAGAGCATGCACAGCGAAACCAGGAGCACCACTCCCGTGGCGGGGATGTGAGCCGAATTCGCCATTGATTTGGCGCCTCCGAAGTACTCTCGGATATTCAAGAATTCTCCTCCGTTACGGCACACGCATCGAACAGAAAAACTGATGCGTCCTTCGTGAATGAACGGATCGTGAAGCCTTTCTCACGCCCGCGGTCCGTCAAACGGCTCCCCGCGGCTTCGGTTCGGTCGTTCTCTTGCGTCTCATGAAGCCGGTATTGCCCACGGCTACACAAGACGGGCCTTTCTTGCCTGCACGCATCAACGAATCACACGCGGGAATCCAAGTCAAGGTCATGGAGCGGAATTCTCGGTGTTCCAGGAATGAATGAAAATCAGTAAGAGTGACTCATCCATTCGAGAATGAACCTTCCGAATGGGAAGTGAGCACCTTTCCTATCATTGCTCGCTTCAGTGCTTTGGTAGCAATCTCGAGTCCGCGGTCGCTATTACGGGATTGAGACGGCGTTGAGGGGATGCTTCAATCTTCCTGGGTTGGGACTCGTTGGCAGACGGACGATATAGAGATTGTCTCACAACCGGGGGGAGGCCGACAATCCCGCGTCCCGCGGGATTGTGCGCCGATATCGGGGCGGCACCCTCACCCCAACTCTCTCCCAGAGGGAGAGGGAGTAGGATGAGTCCCCTCTCCCCCGCTTTGGAGGAGAGGGTAAGGGGGCTGTCGCACGATTTTCATCAATTACGGTTTTCTTGAGACACTTTCTTCAAGGCAGGATCCAATGATTCCATGCCCCAGGAAGAATCCCTTTAGTACCTGAATGGGGGATACGGTGGTTTCTCCAGATCCTCAAAATCAAGCACCAGGCGCTTTCTGAAATATGGTCCCAAGCGCTGAAAGAGCTTGTCCCAGTGACTTCGCCCTTTTGCCAGCTCTTCAAAGATTTCCGAGACCAATTCCGGAAGTCGTGTCAGCTCCTCTTTTGGAAGAAACGAGACGGCGCCCCCCCGTATCGCCAGATTAATACTTTCCACGTTCACGGCATGAGCCGTCAACATGGCGGCAGGCATTTTTCGCTTCTTCGCCGCTTCCAGCAGGGCAAACCCGTTTACACCCATTATGTCCAGTATAATCAGGTCAAAGGTCTCGCTCTTGATGAGGTCGTAGGCAGATTGGAAATTTCCGGCTGTGACGATGTCGCTTGTGCCGAGTTGATCTCTAATGATCTCTAATACGTCCGGCTCGTCATCCACGGCTAAGATCTTTTTTCCAATGAGAATTTCCGGATCAGACATTGAGTCCTCCATCGGACATTATCTGCAGTGGGAAGCCTCTCTCCACGGATGTAGTAGGCTTCCCTGATGCTGGAGAGTTGGGTGAAATTACGCTCCGAAATCGCCCATCGTTATGACTTGGTCCTTTTCCTGCGGCCGACGAGATTTCCCTTCCGGTCGCCCCCCTTTACAAGGAGGGAGGAACCTCTTCCGATGATTTCAGATTCCTCCAATGCCTCATCAGTCAAGACGGCAAGAGAAAGCAGGTCCGTCGCCTGGTCAATTTCACTCATCATGTCCGTCGCCGCGGCCTTGCCCAATATGGACCACCGAATGGCCATATGGCTGAAGGTCCCGAAGAACATGTTACGGAATACTCTGGGTTCCACATCCTGCCGGAACACTCCGGCGGATTTGCCCTCCTCGATGATGTCCTCGATCAAGGAGAAATACCGACGATACGTCTCGTACACGGGGGACGCATAAAAGCGGGAACTCAGCTGAACCTGCAGGAGAAATACCTTGAGAAAATCCCGATTGACGAGATAGAGGGAAAAATGATTCCGAATCAGTCTTCTCAGTTTTCGCAGAGGCGTCTTGATGACAAACGCGTGGGCCTGTTGCTCGATGTATGTTTGAAAGCGCCTGGCCGGAATCGAAAGCAGCAAGTCTTCCTTGCTCTCAAAGTACTCGTACACTGTCCCTTCCGACACGCCGGCAAGCATTGCGACGTCGGACATCTTTGTCCCATTGAAGCCCTTTTCTGCAAAGACTTTTTCTGCGGCCAGGAGGATGGTCGTGCCTTTGTCCAGAGTCACTTCCAAGGCCGGTCGCTGACTGATCATGGGCAAAACCAGAGCCATGATGTTTTCCAGGTCCGACGATGCTTCCTCGGTTTCCCGGGCGGCAGAGAATCCTAAGTACTCAAAGTCCAGGGTACCGAAAATAATGTCCCGGACCAGACGCATGTCCACCTGCTCACGAAATACCCCTTTTTTCACTCCATCCTCTAGAATGCGCAACATGATGCCCGCGTACTTCCGAACGACATCGTACGAAGAAGTCTTATAGAAGCCGGGATGAGACCGGCACTCGAAGAGCAGGACTCGAGAGTAGTCCGGGTGAACTTCGTCGTAGCGTAGGTGGAACCATACCATTCTGCTGAGGAGACTCGCAGGGTCGCGAATTCCTTGGAGAGCTTCTTCCGCCTGCCTTATTGCTTCGAGCGATCCGGCCATGGGAACGGAAAAGAGAAGATCTTCCTTGCTCTTGAAATACTGATATATGACGGAATCCGTCACTTCCGCTTTCCTCGCTATCTCCGCGATGCTCGCCGCCTGCAACCCCTTCGCGCCAAAAACCTCTTCCGCAGCCTCTAATATTCGTTGTCTCTTGTTATTGGGGTCCACTGATAACCTCCACAGCGCGAGGGCTTCCTCGATCCCCGGAGCCCTGAAATTCTCCCATTAAGCTACAGTGTAAAGACCTATGAAAGACCATCGGCTCTCTTTCGGGTAGAAGGTTCGGCTCAACCGGAGCTCCTGCCCACTTCAATCTCTCACGATTTGATTCGCCGTATGATGATCGAAACCCATGTGCCGGCCGTGACCTGCCGCCGTCGGTTCTTGTTCATGGTTCGGCCTCAGGTAGTCCGTCCTGGGGCTCATGTGCCGTCAGTCCGGCAGAACGCCTTAGTTATTAAATCTAATTGAGCCGAATTCTGACTCTTTGTCAAGCCTTTTCTGCCACTTAATGAATGAAGATGTGAAGGACCGCCCCTCTGTATACTGACTTAGGCCGCATTGGGCGGAGGTTGGAGAGATCCGGAGAAGGGCGGCCTCGAGGAAAAATACGCCTCAATCCAAAAAAAACTTGACACACATTCACGATAGTCCTACCCTGGGATCATCCGCGAGGATTTGACGGGTTCCTCGACACGGAACAAAGTCGAGACCCGCTTGCAGGCCCCAGTGAAATATTTCCGCGCTAGTGCGAAGCGGCCTCCCTAGAGCCGGTAGGTTCTGATCGCCGACGGAGACAAGACGTCCCGGAACACGAGCCTGTAAGTTCCCTCGAGGATCCCGGAGGCCGGTCTGAGGGCTTTCACCCCCAACCTTCTGCACGAGCCCGAGAGCAATCAAATAGGCGAAAGACGTGATTCATTCTTGATGCCGTGTCAGAATGAAACTTTGCCTAATTCTCACTCAGATTGAGTCAAAGTCTTGCGATGATTTCTTGCCGATGAAGACGGCAACCCGCTAATCCACAAGGAGGCACATGCCCATGAGCACTCGCCCGAATGCAAACGCGTATGGACGCCAGGCATTCCCGAACATTTTTCAAGAGGGCTACCTAGGCAAGTTTAAGACCACCAACAGATGCAAGTACGCGGCCTGTTCCGTGTCCAATTACAATACCTGGAACGGCTTTGTCACCGAGAGGGAGTTGTACAGGGACGAGGTCATTGCGCAAACCGGAGCTGCCATACTTACGAATCAAGGGGCATATCCCGACGCGAGTGGCGAAGGAAGAATTTACCCCAAGCAGTTGGCCATCTACGATGACCGTTTCATTCCGGGGATGAAAGAAATAGTAGACGTGTGGAGAAAGACAGCTCCACCGAGCACGGTCTTACTGGCCCAAATCCTCCATGGCGGCCGATACGGCGGATATGCGCTTGACTACTGCTGGCAGCCGTCTGATGTTCCTCAAAAAATCGCACATTTTGGTAAACCGCCCCGGGAAATGACCAAGGACGATATCGCGAAGTGCGTCGAAGACCATGCGAATGCCGCGAAGCGCTTTATCGCCGCCGGCTTTGACGGCGTGGAGGTCACCGCATTCACGGGCTATATACTGGCCAATTTCAATTCAAAGTTCACGAACCGCCGCACGGACGAGTACGGGGGATCCATTGAGAACCGGGGCCGATTCATGGTCGAACTTTTGCAGGCGCTGAGAAAGGCCATAGGGGACCATCTGATCGTAGGCGTCCGGCTCAATTCGACCGAACAGTTGCCCGGAGGCAATACGGATGAAGAATGTATTGAGTTCATGAAGATGGCTCAAGACGTCGGAGTTGATTATGTCAGCAACGTTATCGCGTGGCACGAGTCCGATAACGGCGCGTTGGGGAGACATCTTGCTCCCGATCATTGGATGAACTTGCTGGAGCCTATCCGGAAGAAGGTCGACAAGGTGGCGCTCTGCTTCGGTCCCCAGTTGAGGGATCCGTTTATCGCCGAGAAGGCGCTCTCAGCAGGCTTGATCGATTACTGGGAACTCTGTCGTCCGTTTCTTGCCGATCCGGACTTGCTCAATAAGACTGCTCGGAATGATGCGGAGGCCATCAAGCCGTGCATCGGCGATTTGATGTGTATCAGCAAGTTCATGCAGGCCCAGCCTTACTTGTGTACGTGCAACCCCATGCTCGGGCATGAACAAGATCAGGAATATGTACCGGCGCCGGTAGTCATCAAGAAGCGAGTCATGGTCGTGGGAGGCGGCCCGGGAGGCATTGAGGCGGCGCTTCAGGCTCACAAGCGGGGGCACGAAGTAGCCATCTTCGAGAAAGGTGACCGGTTGGGCGGCCAACTGTTGAGTGCCGGGCGAGACATGTACGGGGGCTACAATTACCTGAATCTTCTGGATTGGTATGAGGAGCAAATCCGGCGACAAGGGATCGACGTGTACTTGGAGGCCGAAGCAACGCCGAGATTGGTCCGGAAGTTTGAGCCGGATGCGGTTATCCTCGCCACGGGTTCGACGATTGAGGAGCCCAATATTCCCGGCATCGACAACGGCAACGTGGTGCGCGCATTCGACGTTCTTCAGGAGAAAGTGGAAGTGGTCGGCTCCCACGTGGCAATTATCGGCGGCGGCAAGGTCGGATGCCCCATCGCATTCAAACTGACTGCTGCGGGAAAGGATGTCACGATCATAGAAAAGAACAGGCAGATCACGTTCGACGTCCCTGCCTCGTTCAAATGGCGCTACACCCTGTGGTCAAGAGAACGTGACAATATGCACTGGTACACGGAGGCCGTACCGTTGGAGATCAACGAGGAGGGCGTACGTATCCTTAAGGTGGACGGGGAAGAGACGACGATCAAGGCGGACACGGTGGTTCTTGCTTACAGACGCTCGGTTCAAGGTCTCATCGACTATCTGGACATGAACGTGGACGAGGTCATCGTGGTAGGGGACGCGGTAAAGCCGCGTTACCTGTACACTGCGATTCACGAAGGATTCAAGGCAGGCAATCGAGTGTGATGGAAGTTGCGCTCGCGAAGCCTTGATGGGTCGCGAGCACGTCTTTCGACACGGCAGTGGCCGACGGCTCACTGCACTGACGGCACGATACGCTTAAAAACTCCCAACGGACATCGGGCCTGTGGGACTCAATCACTCACTGAGAAAGGGAGACAACCAATGAAAAGCAGATTGTTCGCATCCGTAATCCTCCTTTCCGCGCTCGTAGGCATCGCTTTATTGAGTTGTGAATCATTGGCCGCCGACAAACCGATTGAGCTGAAAATGAACATTCAGCGCTTTCCGCCCGACAGTACCTTTACGAAAACCGCCAATCATTGGGCGGAGATGGTACGCAAGGCCACCGAAGGCAAGATTGAGATCAAGATTTTTCTGGAGACTTTGGCCAAGGGGCCGGATTCATTCAGTGCCGCCCAGCAGGGGGGAATTGTTGACATCACACAACTGGTGTGCAGCTTCATCAGCCCGCGGGTAAAGGGCGTGGCGGCATTGGAGCTTCCCGGAGCCTATCCGGCCGATCGATTCCCGGAAGTGGCCGAAAAGATCAGGCCGGTGATGTCGAAAATTATGGATGCACAAGGGATCAAGTATCTGGGCGTCCAGTACACCGATTCCGCATTGGTCGTGGCGTCGAGAAAAAAGCATTACGTCAAACCCGAGGATATGAAGGGTGAAAAGATCCGAATTCCGGGTATGTGGATGACCAAGGCTCTGGAAGTGTGGGGAGCTTCGCCTACAATGATTTTACCTCCCGAGATGTACAATGCGATGCAGACCGGAGTCGTTGATGCCTGTGGATCCATTCTGGACCTCGTAGCATTGCTGAAGCTGTACGAAGTTGGACCGTACGTCACCGAATGGCCCAACACCACGATCGCAATGATGATGTTCGGGATGAACAAGAATAAATTCAACGGCCTTGACAAGAATTACCAGGAAATCCTTCTCAAAACGGCAAAGGAGGCGGAACGCTTCTCGTTTGAGTATGGCGTCGAAAAGGAGAAGAAGACCTGGGATCTGATATCTCCCAACATTAAGCGCCGAGCCCTCACCAAGGAAGAGGTGCAGGTGTGGATGAAGTCGGTGTTGCCCGTGTACAAGGACGCACGCAGCTATTCCGGTCCGGAAGGTAACCAGTTGATCGACATCTTTGACGAAATGATGAACAGAGATACTCGCTGATGTCTAATTCCGAAAGTTCCGGAAGACGGGGCCTTCGTGCCGCACTTCCGCCGTGTCCCCGGCGCCGGTGTCGATGCAGAAAGTAGTGTGAACTTCTGCGTCATGAGAACAACCGGCAGCCGCAGGACAACATCTACGAAAGATCGTGAAGTCGAACGGCATGAGGGATGACCGCGGCCGAAACGAAGATGCACTTGGGAGTGCTTCCATGAAAAGAACGTTGCTTAACCTGGCTCGGAAGGTTCGCGCCGTAAACACCTTTCTTTCAATAGTCACGGCATGGATTCTCTTGGCCATGACCTGTATCGTTTTCTATGCGACGCTCATGCGGTATGGATTCGACAAGCCTCCGATCTGGACCAACGAGACTTCCACCTTCCTGCTTCTGTTCGTCACTTTTGTGCCACTGGGCTTTGTGATGCAGCACGACAGGCATATGATCATCGATCTAGTCATCGATCGAATGAGCAAAGAGACCCGGCGGGTCGTGAACATCTGCAATGCCTTCATGGCCGCGGGTCTTTTTGCCTTGCTTGCGTGGCAGGGAGTGAGATTGGCCAAAATGGCGTTCTCTTATCAGTGGGTCTCGATGGAGATGAATATTCCACTGGGCTACCCCTACTTGCTGGTACCTATAGGGTCGATAGTCATGGTGCTGACCTGCCTATCGAAGGTGATAGATGGGCTTTGGCCCGAGGACACTGAACAGAAGCAAGGGTGACATCATGTCGGTTGGCTTGGTCTGTGCCGTTCTTTTCATCGTCCTGCTGTTGCTTTTCGTAGCGGGATATCCGATAGCCTTTGCGATGGCTACCATCACCGTAATCGGCATTCTCTGGTTATTTGAACCGACCCTGCTGTTCCAGTTGGCACAAATTTCGGTTGAGCTCGGCACGAACTTCCTCTTGTTGGTAATTCCATTGTTTGTGCTTATGGCCGAATTCATTGTCGTCTCCGGTCACGCAGAGAAAGCGGTGAATGCGGCCTCAAAATGGCTCAACTGGTTGCCGGGGAGCCTCGCGATCAGCACGGTATTCGGGTGTTCGTTCTTCGCTGCGGTATGCGGTTCCAGTCCGGTCACGGCTGCAACAATGGGGAGGGTGGCCATTCCCGAGATGGCAAACAGGGGCTACGACCCGAGGCTGGGTTACGGGGTTGTAGTGAGCGCAGGTACCATCGGTATCATGATCCCCCCCAGCTTGACCATGATCCTTTACGGTTCAATGACCGGAAATTCAATTGGGAAGCTATTTATGGCAGGAATCGTTCCGGGAGTAGTCTTGGGGCTTCTTATGAGTCTACTTGTGGTCGCGATCGTGCTGCTCAAACCGTCTTCCGCTCCCCGGCATTCGGAGGACGTGACATGGGGGGACAGACTCCGGCTTCTTGTCAAGGTCGGTCCCACATTTGGTTTGGCCTTTCTGGTCCTGGCCTCAATCTACATGGGCTTTGCCACGCCGACCGAGGCCGCGGCGGCCGGAGCCATAGGGGCATTTATCCTGTTCCTGTGTTCCGGAAGATTTGAACTGAAAACCCTGTCAGGATGCCTGGTGCGCTCGGCCACTATAACCTGCGCAATAATGATCCTGCTCGTGGGCGGGACCTGTATGGCATTTCTCATGGCGACCACGGGAATTCCTCAAGATCTGGCGACCATCATTGTCGGGCTGGGTTTGGGACCTTGGGGAACGATGATTCTCATTAACGCAATACTGATCGTCTTGGGCTGCTTTTTGGATCCCATGGGAGTGTTGGTGCTCACGGTACCACTTTTTGTTCCGATCGTTACTTCCTTGGGCCTTGACCCCATATGGTTCGGCGTAATCATGACGCTCAACGTCCAAATAGGAATGCTGACGCCGCCGGTCGGTTTGAATCTGTACGTCCTGAAAGCGGTGTTCCCGGAGGTTCCGATAAACCATATTGTGATCGGCTCCTTGCCGTTCTTTGTACTCATGGTGCTTTGCCTGGTCCTGTTCCAAATATTCCCCGAGCTGACTCTTTGGCTGCCGAGCAGGATGATCTAGCGCGGCGACGGAGAGGTATGTCGGGATTTGCATGCATCATCAACGGCGGATGCGTTCAGCCCTCCAGGTGGTGACCGGCATGAAAGAAACCTCGGCCGGGACGACCGTCAACAAGAAAGAAAGGAGCAGCAAATGCTGGAAGGCTTTGTTCCTTGGCCTGACGATTTCGTGAAGCTCTATAAGCGAAAAGGCTACTGGGAAGACTTGGCGTTGGCAGAGCACTTTGATCGGTGGGTACAACAACATGCCGACCGACCGGCTATTGTTCATGATGGTCGAGAGATTACGTACAGGGATATGGGCCGCTATTCAACGAACTTGGCCTATCAACTCCTGAGACTGGGGTTAGGCACCTACGATAGAGTGATCTTTCAACTGTTCAATTCTCCTGAGCTCGTATGCCTTTTCTATGCCTGCCAAAAGGTGGGAGCCATTCCCATATGCTCATTGCCTACGCATCGCCTGCATGAAATCTCGCATTTCGCAGGCACTGTGGGGGCGAGAGCCCATGCCGTACCAAGCGGTAAGGTAAAGGATTTTGACTTCGAGTTATTCGCAGACGAAGTCGGCCGGGCGTTTCCGCATGTCGAAATAGTGCTGACTGTGGGAAAGCCGGAACGGGAAAATCACCACTCGATCAATGAACTGATGCACACCGATGTGGATCCGGATAAAGCAAGCGCCGTTCTGGCCAAATGTCGGCCCGACCCAATGGAACCGGCCGTCTTTCAACTATCGGGTGGTACCACGGACGTGCCGAAGATCGTCCCCCGTACCCACAATGACTACTACTATAACGCGAAGTGCGAAGCGATTGCTCAAAGCTTCGGCCCGGAAACGCGGTGCATTGTTCCAATGCCTTTGACGCACAACATGCCCATGGTTTGCGGTGTACTGCCGACGCATATCGTGGGCGGGCTACTGGTGCTCCCTTCAGGGTCGTCGGGAGTAGCGGTCATGGAAGCCATAGACCGCTACAAGGCAAACACGCTTCTGACAGTGCCCGTGATCATGCACCGCATGCTGGAGGTCCCGGAGGATAAGCGCAGACAATACGATCTGAGTTCGTTTCGCCGGCTCTGGTGGGGAGGCAACCCCGTGGAACCCAAGACGCAGCTGCAGTTCAGGGAGGTCTTCAGTTGTGACACGAACCAGGTCTTCGGCATGGCGGAAGGAATGATCGCGTGGACGAGAGTGGATGATCCTCTGGAAACGAAGCTTCACACCCAGGGGAGACCGGTTTCAGAAGCCGATGAGATTATCATTGCAGACGTAAACACGGGTCACCCGCTGCCATATGGCGAGACCGGTGAATTGTGGGTTCGCGGCCCCTACACGATACGAGGCTATTACAAAGCCCCGGAACGTAACAGGGAAGCGTTCACCGAGGACGGATACTACCGAACCGGAGATCTCATGAAACGGGATGAAGCCGGTAATCTGGTGTTCATGGGCCGAGTAAAAGATTGCATTAGTCGAGGCGTAGAAAAAATTAATGCCGAAGAAGTGGAGAAGCATATCCTGCGGCATCCCAAGGTGAGGGCCGTTGCCGTGGTGGCAATGCCTGACAAGATTATGGGCGAGAGGGCTTGCGCATTCGTAGTACCGGCAAATGGAGCCACATTGACCCTTGACGAGTTGTCGGAGTTCCTTCTGAACGAGTGCAGGATTGCAAAGTTCAAGATACCGGAAAGGATCGAACTTACTGATGATCTCCCCATTTCGAAAGTGGGGAAATACGAAAAGAAGACTCTGAGAGAGAGGATCGCACAGATTCTCAAAGATGAGGCTTCGCTGTGAACGCTCGTCGCTCGTATGCTCCACAGAGTCGCGATTGACGGAATCCCGGAGCCGGAATTTACGATAATTCCATCTCCGGTTCCAAAGCCGTTGTGATCCGCCACTACCGCGTCGCGGCAATGGGGGGCTCGAGTGTCGTGTGCAGCCGTACCAAGAAAGGAAACAGCAAATGATAAAAAGGATTTATGGATTCAATATAGCAGTACAAGACCTGGATCAAGCAGTTCCCAAGTTCGAGACTCTGCTCGGGGTGAAGTCCCGGCCTCTGCAGGCATCCGACTTTGCATTTCCCGGGATGAAAGGCGCCACCCTGGACGTCAATGGAGTTTCCATCACTCTGATCACATCGACTGACGACAATTCTCCGGCAGGCAGATTCCTGAAAAGCAAAGGGGAAGGCATTATGCTCATCGCTCTCGAATCCGACGACGTAGATTCGGACTCGGAGAAAGTGCGTTCCCAGGGCTTGGCGCTTGCGGCTCCCAAGACTATGAAAGGGGGCTGGGGAAAAGCGAACTGGATTCATCCCAAATCGCTCCACGGGGTGCAAGTCGAGATATTTTTTCCAGGCGGCGTATACAAGAAATCATGACATGAGGAGCAAGTTTATGGAACTCAAGACAATTGCCGTTATCGGCTCAGGGATCATGGGCAATGGGATTGCCCAGTTGGCCGCCTCGGCCGGCTATCGAGTGAATATGCATGATACGTCGCCGGAAGCCTTGGACAATGCACTGCGTGTGATCAAGGACAGCCTTTCGAGATTTGTAAGGAAGGGCAAGCTCTCAGACACTGATGCGGCGCAAATTGCCGAGCGAGTGAATCCGGATCTGGAACTCCGCTCGGCCATTCGCGAAGCGGATTACGTTATCGAAGCCGTCCCGGAGGACATGGACCTGAAATGCCGGGTTTTTCAGGAAGTTGATGCTGCGGTGCCCGACCATGCGATTATGGCCAGCAACACATCCCAGTACAGCATCACCCAAATAGCCGCAGCAACCAAGAGACCTGCCCAGGTGATCGGAGCCCATTTTTTTAACCCGCCGGTGCTCATGGGCCTTGTGGAGGTGGTACGAGGGTTGGAGACCTCGGAGGAAACCGTGGCGACGACAATCGATCTGGCTAAGCGCATGGGCAAAGAAGTGGTGATCTGTCGCGATTCACAAGGGTTTATCACGAGCCGGCTGATCAATCTGTGGTGCAACGAAGCTGAACGCATCGTGGAAGAAGGTGTGGCAACGGCTGAGGACGTCGACAAGGCTTGTCGATTGGCGTTCAATCATCCGATGGGCCCAATGCAGATCACGGACTTCTCCGGTTTGGACACGCGCCTCAATGCTTCACTGGCAATGGAGGCAACGCTGGGCGAAAGATTCAAACCGACCCAGTCGCTCCGTCGGCTGGTGAACGCCGGGCATCTGGGTCGCAAGAGCGGCCGAGGCTTCTACGATTATACCGGGGAATAAATTTACCGGATTCCGGTTCACGGGTGAATAGAGAGATCGCTCCGAGAAGTTTAGGTTGAATTCCGTTTCCGAATAACCTGCCGGCGCTATCGAGCCCTCGCAGCAAAAGGATTACGCAATGACTCAGACTCATGAAGAAATTGTCATCGTCTCGGCCGTTCGCACACCGTTCGGACGTTACGGTGGGGCGTTGAGAGACATGGATTACTACGACTTGGGGGCAATACCAATTCGCGAGGTTCTGGCCAGAGTCCCGGTGGACGACCTTCGAGTAGACGAAGTCTACTGGGGTGTGGGAGACACGGCTGCATGCAAGGACGTGTATACCCCCGTGGCGGCGCGGCAGACACTTATGAAAGCCGGTCTTCCGGTTAGTACGCCGTCGGTCGCATTGGACAAGGCCTGTGTTTCAGCCATGTCTGCCGTTCATTATGCGTGTCGGGCCATGAAGGCAGGTGAAATACAAACTGCCGTCGCCGGAGGCGCGACATCCTTCAGTCAAATGCCCCTCGTGGTGAGAGGGTTGAGATTCTCCGGTTTCAGAATTGGAAGCGTAGAGATGGAGGATCCGTTGTTTGCGTTGGGCTACAAAGATTTTGCCCCAGTGGCTGTCGATGCGGGAAACACTGCGGTTCAGATGGGCATCTCTCGTGAAGACCAGGATGCGTGGGCATTGCGAAGCCATGAGAATTATGCGGCGGCCTATGGTGCAGGCAAGTTCGACGAAGAGATAATGTCGATCGAGCTTCCTCAAAAAAAAGGCGACCCGGTGCTCTTTAGTCGGGACGAGCAATTCAGATCGAATATTAGCATGGAGCGCTTGTCCCAACTCAAAACCGTGTACGGAAGCCCGACAGTCACCGCGGGAAATGCCCCCGGGTTGAACGACGGTGCTACCGCCGTTCTTCTCATGACCAGGCGCAAGGCTGATGAGCTTGGCTTAGACCCGTTGTGCCGCATAACGGCAATGTCATCTATCGCGATCGAGCCGCATCGTTTGGCGGAAGCTCCTGCATTCGCAATAAAGGATGTTCTGCGAAAGGCGGACCTGAGCCTGGACGACATAACCGTCATGGAGATCAACGAGGCTTTTGCGGCAGTACCTCTTGTTTCGACCAAATTGCTGGCTGATGGAGACCGTTCAAAGTGGGAGAAGATCAAATCCAAGACCAATGTCAACGGGAGTGCCATAGCCATCGGGCATCCGAATACCGCGAGCGGCGCCCGTGTAATAATGAACCTTTTGTACGAGCTGCGTCGTCGCGGCGGTGGACTTGCTGCAGGTGCAATCTGTGGGGGATTAGCTCAAGCTGATGCCGTCGTCCTCCGAGTATGACGGATACACCTTTAAGGGGTATATTATATGCTCGGATTTTGGAGGAATGTCCGACCGGTGATACGCGTCACTGTGTGCGGAACTTACCTTCAATTGACGAGCGCCGTGGACCGCGGACCATAAGAAGACATCGCGGTGCGTTGCCGTGTGCGCTTCCCGATCGGTAGTCGCGGCATGACACCATTCCCTGAGAGTCCAAGGAGAGTTGAATCATGAAGAAAGACGATATTGTAATAACAAAAGCACTTCGAACGCCGGTCGGTTCCTTTGGCGGCGTTTTTCGCGATCTGAAGGCTACCGAACTGACAGTGCCCTTGATGCGAGCCCTGACCGCGGAAATCGACGCGGGCATTATCGATGACGTAATTTGGGGCGTCGCGTACCAGAGAACTCGGGACGAAACCAATCACGCGCGGGTTGCGGCAGTCCTGGCAGGTATTCCACATTCTGTTCCCGGCGTTACCATTCAGAGGGTTTGCGTTTCTTCCATGTGGTGCGTTGCAGCTGGAATACAGGCCATAAGAGCGGGCGATGCAGAGGTAATACTTGCCGGCGGCACGGAAAGCATGAGTACCGTACCGTACACGCTGGATGCTCTACGGTGGGGATCACGGCTGAATCATGTCGAGACCAGCGATGCCCTTTGGGATGGAGTAACTCGCCTCGGCATAGGGCCCGCCATGGGGATAACGGCGGAAAACCTGGCGGACTTGCATAAGATTTCCCGCGACGAACAGGACGAACTTGCTTATTCGAGCCACATGAGAGCTTCAAGAGCTATTGAAGACGGCAAGTTCCGGCAAGAAACACTTCAGATAGAAATACCTCAGAAGAAAGGCGAACCCAAAGTCGTGACTACGGATGAAGGCCCCAGGCCTGATACCACGGTAGAGAAGCTCGCCAAGCTTCGACCCATTTTCAAGAAGGACGGTACCGTCACGGCCGGAAACGCATCCAGTATGAACGACGCATCAGCCGGTATGTTGATCATGACCTTGGGAAAGGCGGAAAAACTGGGCCTGAAGCCCATAGCGCGAATCCTCTCGTATGCGGTTGCAGGGGTCGATCCGGACATCATGGGGATTTCTCCGGTCCCTGCAGGCCGCAAAGCCTTGGAAAAGGCCGGTCTCAAGTTGTCCCAAATGGATCTGGTCGAGATCAATGAGGCATTCGCAGCGCAGTACTTGGCTGTGGAGAAAGAATTCGGTCTGGATCGAACGATCACCAACGTCAACGGGAGCGGAATCTCCTTGGGGCATCCTATCGGAGCAACCGGGGCACGAATTTCCGTGTCTCTACTCTACGAACTCAAGAGACGTCAGGCGAAAAGAGGTCTTGCCGCTCTTTGCGGTGGGGGTGGAGTGGGAATGGCGATGGTATTCGAGATACTTTGATTTGACGTCAACCGGACGTTGACGCACGAGGTTGTCATGAGCAGAGAGTTCGTTCACGAAAGAGACCTCAGGTTCTTGCTTCACGAGGTGCACGATCTGGGGTCTTTGACCGCGTATCCCTATTTTGAAGACCATGATAGGGAAACCTTCGATCTGGTTCTTAACACTGCCTTGAAAATGGCACGAGACCGCTTGTTTACCACTTTTCGGGACATGGATCAAAACCCGCCGTGCTTTGTCGATGGTGCAGTGCGGGTCCATCCGATGGTTGCAGATTTCATGAAGGAATGTGGAGATGGAGGTTGGATATCCGCGACAGCCCCCTACGATCTGGGCGGACAGCAGCTCCCCCGACTGCTCATCTCCGCGTGCGTGTTCGTATTTGCAGCGGCAAATTACTCGGCAAGCGTCTATCCCATGCTTACCTCAGGGGCGGCACGTCTTATCGAGTCTTTCGGATCCGAGGATCTCAAACGCTCGTACATCCCGAATATGTTCGAGGGCAAGTGGCAGGGCACCATGGCCCTTACCGAACCACAGGCGGGGAGTTCGCTTGCGGACATCACCACTCAGGCCCAGGAAACGGGGCACGGATATTTTCTGATCAAAGGTCAGAAGATCTTCATATCCGCGTCCGATCACGACGGTGTCGAGAATGTAATAAATCTTATGCTGGCCCGGATCAAGGGTGCCCCTGCGGGAGTCAAAGGTATTTCTCTGTTTGTCGTACCGAAGAAGCGAGTACGTGAAGACGGCTCACTAGTCCCCAATGACTTGCATATAGCCGGCCTCTATCACAAACTCGGATATCGAGGAGCTCCCATTGCTCAACTCAGCATGGGCGAGAATGATGATTGCCGAGGGTTCCTGGTTGGAAAGCCCCACATGGGTCTTCAGTACATGTTCCAGATGATGAACGAAACTCGTCTGGAGGTCGGCTTGGGCGCTGCCGCCATTGCTTCCGCGGCATATCACGCGGCTGTTCGATACTGCAAAGAGAGAACACAAGGACGCAGGCTCGCTGCAAAACAAGCGGGCAGTCCACCGGTGCCGATTATCGAACATGCGGATGTGAAGCGTATGCTCTTGTTTCAGCGTGCCATCGTCGAAGGCTCTCTCTCTCTCGGGCTTCAGTGCTGCAAGTATTCCGACCTGAGTAAGACGGCACCCGAATCGGATGCACTGAAGTTCCAGCTGCTCCTGGAACTCTTGACACCGGCGGCAAAAACCTTTCCTTCGGAAATGGGTATACTCTCGGTCAGTCAAGGCCTCCAGTGTCTCGGCGGGTACGGATATTGCGACGAGTTTCCTCTGGAGCAATACTACAGGGATGTTCGTATTCACCCTATCCATGAAGGGACGACCGGCATTCATGGTATTGATCTCCTGGGAAGAAAAGTGGTTATGAAGGACGGTCAAGCACTGGATCTGTTTCGACGCGAACTCGAAGACGCAATAAAGACCGCAGAGTATTACCCTGAACTCAAGCCGTACGCGGAAAGATTGGACAAGAGTTTGGAACGGCTCCTGGAAGTAACGGAATCTCTGATCCCACTTAAGCACTCAGGTCGGACGGAGCTATTTCTGGCGGATGCCACCTTGTACCTGGAATTCTTCGGACTCGTGGCAATCGCGTGGCAGTGGCTGCTTCAAGGCACAGCTTGTGACAAGATGCTGAAGACCAATCCGCCTCAAACGGAATTCAACTTCTACCAAGGGAAACTTTACACGATGAGATACTTCTTCCACTACGAGCTCCCCAAGACTGAAGCCTTGGCTAAGCGATTGACGGAGGCTGATGGTCTGACCACGGAGATGCACGTAGACTGGCTCTGAGCGGATCCTCACGAGTGAGATCCCGTCTGATCGGTAACTTGATGCTGGAGTAAGGGTTATGAACGTATTAGACTTTTTCCGGCTATCCGGCAAAACGGCCATTGTCACGGGTGGAGGTTCCGGGCTGGGCGAGGTCATGGCCCGTGGTTTAGCTGAAGCCGGAGCCAATTTGGTTCTTTGTTCCAGAAAGATCGAACGTTGCGAGCAAGCGGCTCTGGATCTGGCACGACTCGGCGTCCAGGTAATAGCTGTTCCGTGCGACCAGACGAAAGAAGAAGATGTTGAGTCCGTGGTTCGAAAGACAATCGAGCGCTTCGGCGCCGTAGACATCCTCATCAATAATGCCGGCACAACGTGGGGTGCTGCTGTCGAGAAAATGAACTACAAGGATTGGCAAAGAGTCATTGATGTCAACCTCAGTGGGACCTTTTTGTTCAGTCGGCAAGTCGGGAGAGAGATGATTGAGCGAGGGGGAGGAAAGATAATCAATATTTCCTCGTACGCCGGACTGGGCGGCACGGACCCGGATTACCTCGACGCGATCCCGTACAACACTTCAAAGGGCGCGATCATTGTGTTTACCAAGGATCTCGCGGTGAAATGGGCCCATTACAACATCAATGTCAATTGTATTGCTCCCGGCTGGTTCCCGACCAAAATGACGAAATGGACATTGGACAACAAGAGAGACAGTATCCTACAAAGGGTTCCAATAGGCAGATTCGGGGGTTCGGACGACCTAAAGGGTGCGGTCGTATTCCTCGCATCAAGAGCCGCCGACTATATCACGGGCCAGCTTCTGCCTGTTGACGGAGGCATGACGAGCTACGCTTAATCTCACGGCCGGGAGTGCGCTTATGCAAACGAACACTGACGAGGCAATTCGGCAATTGGTTGCAAATATCATTAAGGACTTCTACAACCAGCTTGACGGACCATTTCATCGCGGAGGTGCCGAAGGCCTTAATTTCTCGGTTGTCCGCAAGCCCGGAGACAAGCCAGCATGTGGTTTTCGGATTGTGACCGGAGGGTCGGAATGGCAAGAGGGTATTTCAACGGTTCGAATAGTGAGCAAGATCGGGGTCACAGAGTCGATCGCCTCGGGTGAACACGGAGAGATATCTAAGGAAGAGAAGCTGTACCGCATACCGATGACTGTTGAAATCCTTGACGGGCTTTACACGATGAGCAGAAGGTATGTACAGCAGATAGAGGCGTACCGTGATCCCGCAGGTCGCCTGAATGACAAGACCGCGTTGGAGAACCGATTTCTGGAGGAAATATTGTCATATTACCGCGTCAAATCGAAAACCATTGATGATCCTGAAGATACCCGAAAATACGAGCGCACGGAGGCGGATCATGGGTGAATTCGTTATCTACCGACACGGAAAGAATCCTTCCAACCAGATGAATTCGGACCGAGTGCCTGTCGCTGCCGTTGAGGCGGAATCTGACGCGCATGCAATCGATCTTGTCACCGGGGCCTCTTATCCAACGATACTGGAAGGGCAGTACCTCTCGGCGGTGCCGCGCTCGGAATCAACTATTGAAGACTGGGAAGTCGCGGCGGCCATGGAAATCATGGAGGCCGTCATTCTGCAGCATTATTGAATTCCGCCGAGTCGATCGGGTTGACGCGACAACCCAAAGGAAAGTTTGGTAGGAGGTTGCTGTGACAGGATACGCACTCATCATAGTCGACATGGTCAAGGGCAACGTTGACACACACGGCACGGGCATGATGGATATCGAGGCAAGAGAGATGATTCCCGTCCTGCTTGATTTGACTCGAGCCTTCCGACGAAACGGGGCGAAAGTAATATACGCGTGCGACAGTTTCATAGATGGAGATTTCATTTTCCAGAGTCGAATGAGCCCACATTCGCTCAGAGGAACCGGCGGCGACCAACCGCTGGATGAACTCGATGTACAGCAAACTGATGTGATCCTCCCCAAGCGTAGGTTCAGCGCTTTCTACAAGACAGACCTTGATCAAACCTTGCGGACGTGGGGAGTACACACTGTCGTTATTGCAGGTATTACTACACAGGTCTGCGTCCTGATGACCGCGTTGGACGCAGTACAAAACGATTTCCGCGCGGTAATTGTGTCGGACGCCTGCACGTGCCACAAGCAGTCTATACACGAGAGTGTCCTGATGATCTATGGCAACACTCCCATGGTTCCTTTACTCCGAACTCTGTCGAAATCCGAAGTGATTGAAGAATTAAGAGCTTCAGGCGCCACGTGAACCGAGACACATTCCGGAACAAGGAACGGCCCACCTGCCGTGCGACGAGAAACAGTGGGTCCCGGTTGCATGGCGGGTAACTTGGGCATACAATAGGCAACGTCCCAACGTTGAATTTCTCGAGGAGATGGGCATGCCCTATTATGAATTCGAGGATAAGCGACCGACGGTCGATTCTGAAGCGTGGGTGCATCCATTGGCGGTACTGATTGGTGACGTGAAGATCGAAAGAGGCTGCTACATCGGAGCAGGCGCGGTGCTCCGGGGAGATATCGGATCCATAAGGATCGGCCGTGGTTCCAATGTGCAAGAAAACTGTGTGCTGCACTCCTTTCCCGACAAGTCGGTGATACTCCATCCCGACAGTCACGTGGGTCATGGAGCGATCCTGCACGGGTGCGAGATATGTTCGTACGCACTGGTGGGGATGGGCGCGATCATTGGCGATGACGTTAAGATCAATTCCTACTGTTTAATCGGTGCCGGAGCCGTCGTTACGGCAGGAACCGAGATACCGGAGAACAGCCTTGTGGTGGGAAACCCGGGAAGAGTTCTGAAGACGATCACCACTGAACAAATGGAGATCATGACTTACGGGAGAAAAATTTATCAGGAACTCGCCGCGAGGTACCTCAAGGCATTTCGCGAAATCGAACCACGTGCGTGAGGGGAGCCTTTGGATCCGAAAAAGGTGTGAGAAGGCAAGACAAGTCGTTGTTCCGGGAACGGCATATTTTCCCGACCGAAGGCCGCGTCCGGCGACGTTTATGGAGCGTATTTCTGCAGATAACGAGTGAGCTTGAGCTTACGCCTCGCACTGTCTGAAGACATGTAGCGCACCTTGCCCAAGATCGGCCTTTCCGGGCCCCACGGGCGATCGTACCTGCCGAGGACCCAGAAGATCCCGCTGTACGAATTCGGGTCCCGGCCGTCGAGTGCATACTTGTTGTTGAGCTCGATCATGCGTTCCAAGGCTATTCGAGGAGACGGGGACCACTCCAAAATCTTCTTCCCCCACAACATTCTGAGATAAGTGTGGAGTATGCCTTCCTGTACAAGTTGTGTTTGTGCCGCGTTCCACAACTCGTCATGAGTCTCTGCGGTTTCGAGTTGTTCAAGGTCGTACCGGTACGACCGAGGATCGGATTCATGGTCCTTGAGCGTCTTTCTTGCCCAATCGGGGAGAGATTCGTATTGATCGTAATCCGAACGCCGGCTGCACATGTTGTATCCGACCTCCCTCCACGTGATCAGTTCTTCGAGGAACCCGTCAGCGTTTTCGCCGACGCCCCACCATCCCGAACGCTTTCCCGACGCGTTCGTGGAGAGCTTCTTCACCGACCAGTCTTCTCGTTCCATGAGTTCCGTGAAGATCTGATGAACCGAGATGTGGCCGAAATGCAGATAAGGTGAGAGGCCGCTGGTGCAGTCCGCGTCCGGGTGATTTCGCAGTTCCGCATAGTGATTCAACGACGAATCCAAGAAAGAGCCAAGCCTTTCCGACGCGGCAGCGGAACCGCCGATGACGCGAGAAGGACCAACCGTGTGATCGATGGGAAACTCGGCAAGGGATCTTCGTCCAATTTGCGCCAACCACCGGTGCGCAGGCGGCCACCGATCGGTTATCCCCGGCGGAAGTTCCTCCATTCTCGCGGTCTCAATTGCATCCGCAGGATTACGTTCGGGAAACGCGTACAGGTGGGGTTCCAGGTTGCTCTGCAGGAACCTTCTGAACCCGAATGCGTTAAGATAGGATTTTTCGCTCCAGCGCATCGGCACAATGACGTTTGAATCAACGGCCTCAAGGAGAACCGGCACCTGTCGAGCCGCGGAAGCCGCCATGCGGGGAAGGAAGAAGCACGGGTAATCATCGGTTATCACACAGCAGGCGTCTTGCGCGAGAGCCTTGAGCAGACCTTTTCCCGCGCCTTGTTCCGGTTCGAGGTACGGATAGTAGAGGGCCGGAGTTCGAGAGAAGTCCTCGGCATTGTCCCTCATGCCTTCCATGACAAACGTGTGAAGCCGGTCCGAGGCCCATTGGTAGCCGCACCTGAGCGCTTCGAGCACGAGAAGTGGCTTCCTCAATTCAAGGGTCCATTCGACGGCACGTTGCAGACTGAAATTCCATTGGGTACGCCGATTGGCGATCATCCAGTACAGCACATAGCGGCCGTGCCGATTGACAGCGGCATCATTGCACTTTCTGATCCGGAAATCACTTACCCGCTGCATCGTTTACTCCCGGTTCAATGTCGACGAGAGTGCAAGACCGAGGTCCCAAGACTCGTCGAGTGGGTCATACCACTGCGTGAGGACCGGCACGATCGGTGTCGTCTTCCCCGTGTAAAAGTATGCGGCGACACGCTGTAGGTCTTTCCCGTCAAGGTTCCCTCGGCCAAAGTGTGGTATAGTTTCGTACGCGGCCGGAACGATGATTGGAATCTTGCCAAACAAAGGGGTTCATATGGAAACGACCATAACCGTCGGCGTCAGTGCGTGCCTTCTCGGGGAGAATGTGCGCTACAACGGCGGCCACAGCCGCGATCCCTTCATCTGCGACACGCTGTCCAGGTACGTCCGCTTCGTCCCTGTCTGTCCCGAGGTGGAATGCGGTTTCCCCATTCCCCGGGAGACGTTTCGACTCGTGGGAGATCCCGAATCGCCACGCTTCGTGACCACAAGAACGGGCGTGGACCACACGCGGAAAATGGTGACCTGGTGTGCCGAGAAAGTCAAGGCGCTCGAGAGCGAGAACCTCTGCGGATTCTTGTTCAAGAAGGGCTCTCCAAGCAGCGGAATGGAGCGCGTCAAGGTGTACACCGAGCAGGGAATGCCGTCCAATCGAGGTGTGGGCATGTTTGCTCGAGCCTTCATGGAGCATTTCCCCCTGCTCCCTGTGGAAGAAGATGGGAGGCTCCACGATCCCAAGTTGAGGGAAAACTTTATCGAAGCACTCTTCGTCTTGAAACGATGGAGAGAAACCCTCGATCCAAAGCCGACTCGACGGACTTTTGTCGAATTCCACACTCGCCATAAGCTCCTCATCATGTCTCACAGTCCGAATCACATGAGGCTGATGGGCAAGATGATCGCACAAATCAAGAACCATCCCATTGACGACTTCCGCATACGCTATCAGGGGTTGTTGATGGACGCGCTGAGATTGAAAACAACTCGACGGAAGAACACCGATGTGCTTTTCCATGTCATGGGATTCTTTAAGAAACGGATCACTTCCGACGAGAAACAGGAGCTCGTCGAAACGATCGAGAACTATCGAAACGGTTTTATTCCGCTCATCGTGCCGATCACTCTGCTGTCGCACTATGTGCGAAAGTACGAGCAGCCTTACCTGGCGGAGCAGTTTTTTCTCAATCCCCATCCTTTGGAGTTGCAGCTCAGAAATCACGCATAACAGGCTCAACTAAGGCTCGGATGGTGAAAGGACCGATCGTCGGTTCGCCGGAACGGCCTTGGGTGGGCGTGCGTCTTGATGAGCATTCGGGGGGCGCTCCGGCAATAACGATTTTCAAAAGGTCCACTTGACAGACGTACAATGCGAACCCACCTGAGAAACAGGACACAGGGATTGTGCACTGATCGATAGCGAGCTGTTTCAGATTGTACTGATGTGAGGATGGTATGTGATAAGATTGAATAACGGCTGTCGCAAGAATCCGTGTCGAGCATTGAGCTGGAATGATGACGGCCGTTTCTGAATTAAGTGTTCACTGCAACTCTCAGAACCGACCCTGCCGATCCATTGAGTCCAAATTCAACCAGCGGTTCTAATAGTAGAAGGGAGACTGCAATGCATCAAGGACACTCCTGTCCACATTGTGGGTCCGACATGGATCCGATCCGGACCCCGCTCGATTCCAGTTGGGGTGGGGAGATTCATCACATTTGTTTCAACGACGACTGTTGCTATTTCTTGGAAAGCTGGAAGGCCCTGGAGAACCAGCGGATTGAGAAGACGGGTTACCGCTGCAGGATGGACCCGCGGGGCGGCTGTGGTCCTGCCCCGGTATGGTCCGAGAGTGCACTCAGGGACATGGTGTTAAAAGAGGACACCGAAGAGCCGGGAAGCGCCGACTGTTTCGGTGTTCAGGCATTCGGCAGGGACGATGAAACCCCCGACCGCGATTTCTACACCAAACCAAGATTTGTTGACCATCTCGACGCGTGCGCGTTGGAGACGGTCGAACAACTCTATCGACGCCTCATACCGGCCGGTGCAACGATTCTGGATCTCATGGCCGGTCCGGAATCACATCTCGGAAAAGTCGCGGATGCGGCGGAGATCGTCGGACTGGGACTGAACAGAGAGGAATTGACCGCAAACAAGGCATTGTCCGAGTATGTGATCCACGATATTAACGTCGATCCGGTGCTGCCGTTTCCCGACAATCGCTTTGACGTCGTGGTCAATACCGTGTCGGTGGACTATCTTACGCAACCGCTCGAGGTTTTCAGGGAGGCGGCGCGAGTGCTCAAGCCGGACGGCATTTTTATAACGGTTTTTTCAAATCGGATGTTTCCTCCCAAGGCCGTGAACATTTGGAAACGCGGTACGGAAAAACAGAGGGTGGAACTAATACGCAAATTCTTCTCTCTGTCAGGCCGACTCGCAATTCAGGGCTACTACGAGAGCGTGGGAAAACCGCGTCCCAAGGACGACAAATATTACGATCTCGGGATTCCCGGCGATCCGATTTATGCGGTCTGGGGCAAGCCAACGGGTAAGTAGACGAATGCACCAAAGCGAGGGCTCTGATCGTGCGACCTGCACGTGAGGTCGGTTGCCGCAATAGATGACTGGGAACCGGAACAAGAAAAACCGGCATTTGTCGCGGCAACGACAATAAGCCCTCGGGTGGGACTTGCGACGAGACGATGGGTTGCACAGATATAACGGGATGCGATTCTGCAATCAAAACGACCATATGTCAGGTGACTGCTGATATCGTCCTGATGTACTTTCGATGTGAACCGCACCTGTAAGGGTGCCGTCGCCCGCCCCAAGAAAGAGCGCTCGCAAAGCGTGTCATGACATTGTAATCAATTGCTTTTTTTCGCTTTGTAAGGTAAACTAATAATTGAGGAACTTCGATTCTGCCCGTGATAAGGTTCCATGGGTCCCGCGGAGCCCGAAGTGTGAGTGAAATCCGGATCGCTCACGTCAAGTCGTTCGTGCGCGCAGGCGAATTCTCATGATCGAT
>JAVHLK010000006.1 GCA_031082285.1 Desulfomonilaceae bacterium | reverse complement strand
TCGCTCCTCGCAAAGACATAGTAAAGGTTGTCTTTGCGAGGGAAGCGAAGCAATCTCAGCGCGGCTGGAATCCGTGACCGAATCTATGAAACAGCGTACTTAGGGCCCGACTTCTCGGGGTCACCATTTCAGAGCCCCTTGATCTTGTACACAAGCGTATGCTCGGAGTCGCGGTGCTCCAGGTCGATCTCCGCGATGCCGTTTCGTACGAGTTCCTGAATGATCTTGTCGGCCTTTTCAAACGATATGTCCATTTCCAGGGCCAGTCGGGAGGTGGTCAGACGGTTCTCGTGTTTCAACGCTATGACCATCGCCTCGTTCGTGTCTTTGAGCCGCGTCCGCCACGAGGCCAGGATGCCTCCGCCCGTTATCATGGCCAGCCCCGCGAGCATCACGGCAACCCCGGCCATGATCGTCTGACCGGGAATGAGGGAAACGGCATAGACCGGACAAGATCCGAGCACGGTCAGAAAGCCGAAGACAATGAGAACCCTGCCGGTCCACTTACGACGTGCGGCTCTCTGCGAACGTTCGTTCAGGAATCGTCGCACAAGCTCTTCAGCCTTCCGTCCGCGATCCGTCTCTCTCTCCGCTTCCAGAGGCCGCAGAACCTCATCGTACCAAGCAGTGTCGGTTGATCGCTTCTCATCTCTGCGATAGTCCGGGGGCTTGAATTTCTCCATGGGGTTTTCACTTATCCTGCAAAGACCTAGAGACTGCCCCGAAATAACTGTTGCAGTAGTCCTGGGACAGATCGGCAGCCTGCCGGAACCTTTGCACTAAAGCGACACAGTTAATTGTGGACAATCCCTTAGCACTGCGTCGCGCTAATACGGCGCCGTACTTACGGCAACCGACCCTGCTTTGGTAGCGCCCCGCGCAGAACGCGGGACGGGACGCTACCGTTCTCGTCCAAATTCGTCGTCACCGCACCATATTCATGCCGCAGAGAAAGGCTTCCCGGTTGATGGGTACCTTTTCCGGAGAGAGGTACTCGGCGATGGCCTTTTCGAGACCGTCGACGTCTATGGGCAACAGGCCCGCTCCCGCGGCGTATCCGATCAGCACGATGTTGGAGAGGATTGGGTTTCCCAATTCCAGGGCTTTCTCGGTAGCCGGCAGGAAGTATGATTCCCGGCTCAGCGATCGGATCTTTTCCTTAAGTTCGTCCAAGTCAGGGTAGGTGATGTCCCCACTGATCACGTCAACCGGATAGACCGGTCTCGAGTTCACAACGGACACCGTCTCGGGGTTGCCGAATTGTCCCAGGATGCGAGCGGCTTCGGAGGGTTCAAGAGCGATCACCAGGTCCGCCTGTTGCGGCGGCATCAGGGGGCCGTACTGCCGATCGCGAGAGATCCTGAGATGGCTCATCACCGAACCGCCTCGTTGCGATGCGCCGTAGGTCTCGCCGATGGTGACCTTGTATCCACGGTCCACGAGTACCGCGCCGATCAGCAATGACGCCAGCACGTTGCCCTGGCCTCCCACGCCCGTGACCACCACATTGAACGGGTCCTTTTTCATATCACGCCCTCTCTCTCACGATGGCATGGGACGGGCATATGTCGGCACACACCCCGCATCCTGCGCAAATGGCTTCATCGACTCGAGCCTTTTTCAACGACACGTCCCAGTTGAGCCCCGGGCACCTGAACACTCGAGTGCAGAACCGATCACATCCGCATTCATCCCCAAGACACTTGTCCTGATCGACCGTGACGGTGTACCGGCGGGGCCCCTTTTTCGCTCCCACCAGTGCGCACATCTGCCGCAAGATGAGGACCTTGGTTCCGCTCTCCTGCAGCAACTCGTAGATCGTTACGGCACTCTCATCCAGATCGAATGGATCCCCTATAACGGTCTTTAGTCCCAGGGACGTGCAGAGGTCTTCGATCACCACCGCCGGAGCCTGAGATCCCATCGCGTTCACCGAGCTCCCGGGGTGAGGCTGGAATCCCGTCATGGCCGTTGCGCTGTTGTCCAGGATAATCATCAGCAAGTCGGATTGATGGTGCAGCGCGTTGAGCAGCGCGGGTATGGCCGCGTGGTAGAAGGTCGAGTCACCGCAGAGTGCGATCGCCGGCTGAGTAGCTCCGAACCGACCGAGCATGCCGAAACCCGAGGCCATCCCGGTGCCCGAGCCCATGGCGTGAAGCGTCTTGGATTGATGGAACCCTGTTGCCAGCACTCCCAGGGCGTAGCAACCAATGTCCCCAAACACGACTCCGTCACGCCCGTCAAGAGCAAGTGCCTTCTTGACCGCCCAATAGGAGGCTCGGTGCGGGCACCCGGGGCAAAAGGCGAGGGACCGGGCCGGAGCGAAGTTTCTCAATGCGTCGGTCGCCGTGGACGAGTATGCCTCGTCGGCATGCGGCCTGGAAACCTTCATGAGATCGGCCAGAATGCCGATAATGAGACCGGGACTCAACTCGCCCAGGTCGGGTACCGTGCCGGATTTCTTCCCGAGAAACGAAACCTTGGGGAGCGTGGTGTTGTGCTCGGCAAAAAGTTCGAGCACGTTGTCCTCGAGGAACGGGTCGACCTCCTCGATGAACAGCACGCGGCCGGCATCTCGCAGCCGGCTGAGAATGAGTTCCTCGGGGAGAGGCCACGTGGTTCCGATCTTGAGCAGTCCGACGCGCGATTCCAGTCCGAGAAGCCGTACGGCCTCCTGGGAAAAGAGATATCCCGAGCCGCAGGTAATGACGAGCAATTCAGGGGTATCAGGCCCCTGGTACGAGTTGAAGGTCGAATCCGCGAGAAGCCTCTTGGCCTGCCGGAATCTCCGGTGGGCCGTCGGATGGGTCAATGACGCGGGAAGGGCGCTGAGAATGATGTTGGTGTCGAAGTGCGGCTTCGGTCTTGCGCTCGGCAACGGTCCCAATGTTACGTTGCCTCGAGCGTGAGAGATCCTGGTGACGCTTCGGATCATGCACACGTTATTGATCTCACGGGAAACCTCGAACGCGAAGCGAACCATATCCTTTGCTTCATGAAACGTGGACGGCTCCAGAAGGGGGAGATCCGCGGACTTGACCAGAATCCTGGAATCCTGCTCGTTGGTGCTGGAAATGCCGGACGGATCGTCGCACACCACGAGGACGAGCCCTCCCCGTATGCCGGTGAGGTTCAGGTTCATCAGGAAGTCCGATGCGACGTTGAGACCGTTCTGCTTCATGGCCACCAGAGCGTTCAGACCGGATACCGCGGCGGCCGCGGCCACTTCCAATGCCACCTTTTCGTTGACGGACCACTCTACGTAGATTCCCATGTCTTCGGCAACTTCTGCCAGAGAGCCGATAATCTCCGAAGAGGGGTTTCCCGGATACGCCGCAGCAACACTTATTCCCGCTTCGAGCGCACCGCGGGCAACGGCTTCGTTCCCCATCAGGAGAAGTTCTCTGCCGGGATCGTCCTTACTGATCAACGCCATGAGTCCACCTTCTTGAATCCTTCAGTACGCGCATCTCTCGTTGCCGGGTCACTGGGCGGCACGCGTTCTCTTCTGTTCCGACGCCTCTTTCAAGTGCTCCAAGTTTTCACTTGGGAACACGTCCGTTTCAAGGCCGGCCGCGGCCAAGGCCTCCCCGACGACACCGGCGCCCGCAGCAGTTCGTACGACCAGCGTGTTCCATCCCGGTCGGCCTTCATACATGCCGACCGATACATCCGCGAACTCAGCGGTCATGTCCGGACACACGCGGCAGGCATCCTGAATCATCGGTCTCACGAGATCCAGGGGAACGCTCACCGTGCGGCCTTGCGTTTCCACTTCGAGCACCTGTGCGGGCGGAGGTGGAATGTCTATCTTCCCGATGTGCCCCAGGCCAAGTTCCTTGCCCAAGAATTCGGCGAACTGTCGAGGGGAGAATGCCCAGTTGCAGAACAATCCGATGACAAGGGGCACGCGCTCCCTGAGTTTTTCTTGCTTGAGATCGTACAATGCCATTTTGCGGAGCGATCTCACCTGGCAGGGGAGGGCGACTACCCCGATTCGACTGCGGCCCTGATCGAGAGCCTCACGCAGGACGGACAACGAATGCGATCCCGCGAACTTCGAACCGCTGCATGATGCGATCTCCGCGACCGTCGTCCCCACGAACCCTCTGCCACGGGCTTCACCGGGAATTGACGAGGTCAAGACCGCGGAGTCGATCATTCCGGAGTTCAACGCGGCAATCAGGAGGGACGTCACGGTACCCCCGCCTTGTGCCGCCTCCGCGACGGTTTCGTCCGTGGCCCTGGATGCCTTCACATCCTCGTAGCGGCCGATTCCGGATGCTTCAGCCCTGGTTCCGAAGACCATGCGGCTCGCGGCCTCGGGGTCGAAAAATGTCATGGGGCAGTACGCAAAGCATCTCCCGTGCTCCACCGTGCAGCGATGAAGCACCACGGTCCTGCCCTTGAACTCGGTCACATAAGGGCATCTTCCGACGCATGATCCGCAAGAGGCACAGAGCCCTTTGTCGAGGACCCTTCGGCTCAACTCATCCAGTCCGTGGATTTGATCCATGTAACCACTCTCTCGATTATTGCCGGAACGCTCACGCAGTCTGGTAGCGCCGTCCTCCGCAGCGGTGTTCCTCCGAGATGCGTTAGTTCGAGTTCTTGCCGTTGCCGCCGTCGGCACGGCCCGATTCCGCTTCGAAGAAGAGATACTCCTGAATGAACCGATTGATGTCTCCGTCGAGCACGGCGTTCACGTTTCCAATCTCGCAATTGGTGCGGTGATCCTTGACCATCTGGTAAGGCTGCAAGACGTATGAGCGGATCTGGGACCCCCAGGCAATGTCTTTCTTGTCTTTGTGGAGGTTGTCCTTTTCTTCTCTCTTTTTCTGAATCTCCAAGTCATAGAGTCGAGACTTGAGGATCTTCATCGCCATGGCCCGGTTCTTGTGCTGCGATCGCTCGTTCTGACACTGGACCACGATTCCCGTCGGCTGGTGCGTGATCCGAACCGCGGAATCGGTCTTGTTAACATGCTGGCCTCCCGCTCCGGAAGCACGATACGTGTCGATCTTCAGGTCCGTTTCATTGATCTGGATATCTACGTCATCGTCCGCGCTGGGGTAGACGAACAAGGCAGCAAACGACGTGTGACGCCTGGCGTTCGCGTCGAAAGGAGAGATTCGCACCAGACGGTGAATGCCCATTTCGGCTTTGAGGCGACCGTACGCATAGTCTCCCTCGACGGAAAACGTGGCCGACTTCACCCCGGCTTCCTCGCCGGGCAAAGTGTTCATCACTTCCGCCTTATAGTTCTCTCGCTCCGCCCATCGCAGGTACATTCTCAGCAACATCTCGGCCCAGTCCTGAGCCTCTGTTCCGCCCGCGCCGGCGTGGATCTCCACAATGGCGTCACACTCGTCTTCAGGCTGAGAGAACAGGCGCTTCACCTCCAGGTCCCGGATCTGGTCCTCCATCTCCGTGAGTTTCTGCTCAACCTCCTTGAGAACGGACTTGTCGTCCTCCTCCAATGCGAGTTCCAAGAGCACCGCGGCATCGTCCAGTTCCTTGTCCAGTCCGAGGAACTCATTGACCAGTCGTGAAATCTGTTTCTGTTCCTTGAGAACCGTCTTGGCACCCTGAAGATCGTTCCAGAAGTCCGATTCTTCCTGGGTCCTCTCCAGCTCGTTCAGGCGTGAGATCTTTGCTTCCAGGTCAAAGGTAACCTCTGAGTTGCGATGATTTCTCTCTAATTTCGGCAAGTTTTTCCTGAATTTCCAACATCTTGTCACTCCTGTTCTTGGGAAGGACTCCCCATGTACGCTCGTCCTTCCAACCACTTGTTATATTGTGTAAAGCCGTCGGAATCCGCGGATTCCAGCGCCTCTTCCATTATTTTGAGCTTCGAGTCCAAATTATCAATGAAATGAACAACAAGCGCCTCCCGCGTCAACGGCCTTACCGGAGCGCCGAATTGGGGCTCGCCGTGATGCGACAACAGCACGTGCTCCAGTTCGTACAGCCACGGCTCCTCGTCGACACCTCTTTCCACGGCCGATCTTCGAACCGCCTCGACGCCGAGAATCACGTGGCCGATGAGTCTTCCTTCCAGGGTTCTTCCCGCGGCCTCCGGTCGGAGCTCATGAATCTTTCCTATATCATGCAGGATCGCGCCGGCAATGGCAATACTCCGGTTCACCGAGGGCTCCAGCGGTAGAATCGCCGCAACCTTTCGGGTGACCGTGACGATGTGTTCGATGAGTCCTCCCTGATACGCGTGATGAATCATCTTGGCCGCGGGATAGGTCTTCAACCTATCTTCATTTCCGACAAGCATGTCCTCGACCAGTTCCGCCAGACCGGGCGGTTCAAGTTTGCGGGCGTACTCTCTCAGTTCGTTCATCAACGCATCCGTATCGTGACGCGTGGTCTTGACGACTCTGGATGGATCGGGAACCTCTGAGATGTCCGCTTTCCGGATCTTGTCCACAACGATTTGGTTTCGGTCGCGGTACGAATCGACTCGCCCTTCGACTTTCACGATGTCACCGGGAACGTACTCGCTTCCCCATTTCCGAATTGTATCGGACCAGATCTTGGTCGGTATGCTGCCGGTGGCGTCGGCCAGCAGGAGATCCAGGTAGTCTTGACCCGATCTTGTCTTGCGTGCCTCCTTCGACTTGACTTCAAAGTAGTGCAGCACGGTATCGCCCGGCTTGAGGTCCTTGATGCTTACGGCCTGCTCAAAGAGATTTTGATCGCTCTGCATTCGTCGCTCCCGAGTGACTGATGGTGCGGGGTGATCCTGCGGGACTCGCGATCCCGAGGCAAGGTTGGTTCCGATTTGAATCCAAGCCGGCCGAAACGGAGAGATGCGGCTGAAAGCCTCGACTGCGAACCGTGAGTGGCGGAAGGCTGTTGCGAACCGAACCTGGTGCGTTAATACCTGTGCGATCGCGTCCGTAGCGTGGATGGGACGGGATATTCGCTTTTCCTGCTCAACGCATCGAGACACTTCCGCATGAAGCCGTCGATGTCCACGGGTTTTCCGCCGTGGAGTATTGAGTATATTTCTCCCAGGATCGGCGGATAAAAGCCTCGCTGAGCGGCGATTCGCTGTGCGTACCGCGAGGCCTCGAATCCCTCGATGGCGATCCTCTTCTTGCGGTATTGCTCGAGCAACATGCGACTCGTCCTCGACTTTCCGGCCTTGTCATCCTTTTCGGCCAGGTCCCTGCCGAAATTGGCCGAACGTCCCCCGCGGCACGTCGCGAGCAGATCCGCCATCCAGACCTGGCTCTCGGCATCGAAGGTTTCCGGCTGAGCTCCCAGAAGCACCCCGAAATTGCGTATCTCCGCGGTTACGAGAGTCGCATACGTAGCAAGGAAATTCTCGGGAGCCTTCTTGGATCCCTCCAGCATTCCGTAACCGATGGCGTACACATTCTTCATGGCCGCAGAAATCGTGGTCCCTATGACGTCTCCGGAGTAAACCACACGAAATACCGGGGTCTCGATAAGAGGTCTCAGCCGCAAGAATGTTTCATAATCTTCGCAGGCGATTTGCGTAACGCCCGCACCTCCGTACACAATCTCGTGAGCCAGGTTTGCTCCGGAAAGGGCTGAGACTTTCATTCGCTTGCCCAACCGATCGAGCTCTCTGTGAGCGGTCTGGCAAGGCAGCAAACCGGTCTCCGGGATGAAGCCCTTGGTGGCGATCACCAGGTCGCTGCCGGCTGGCGCCAATTCCAGGATCTTGACCAGCGTTGCGTAGAAATACTTACTCGGGGTGACGAGAAGTATCAGGGAGGTGTCACCCACCGCCGCGATCAAATCCGCTTCCGGCCGCACCGAGCGAGGCAGAGCTATGTCCTTGAAATGCCAGGGATGGCGTCCTTCCACCGTGAGCTTCTCGATCAGATCCTCCCGGGAATCATAGAGAATAACGGAATGTTCAGCCAACTCTTCTTTTCGCAGGAGGTTCGCCCCTATGTGCAGAGCAAGCGTATACCCCCACACGCCGGCATTCACGAGAGTCACGGTGTTGCGGCCGCGCAGCGGGTAAATCCTTCTGTCCGCGTGGTCCGCATAGAATCCGAGCAGAGCGGAATTTCGTTGGGACAGCCTTTTCCAGATCAACGGCCTGGAGAGTGCGCGACGTTGCTGGAGCACGTTTACGCCTCTGCGCATGGCTTCGGCCAGATCGGACGTAATTATGGGATGCAGCGGCGGGGCTTTTCGATACCGTGTGTTGAAAAAAGTGGTGGTGCGATCGACTTCAGCCTCCACCCGTGCCCTGAGGTCCTTCAGTGCGACCCGTTCCGTGCCTTGAATCGACTTGGCGACGAGCTGACTGGGATGGATGAGCTTGTTACGTGCGATTTCCTCAATTGCTCTATGAGAGATGCGCTGCGACGTGAACGATTCGTCATTGGTCAGCTCGAACGGTTCACCTATGTTCAGGGAGACGTCTCCGAAATAATTTTCCAGCCTCTTGACCGTTCTCTCAGGGTTCCCTTTGCCCAACAGCATAGACAGCGTGCTTCTCAGGGCCCGGGGGAACATGGAGAGAACCGGAAAAAAACTCGGGGAACTCAAATAAGAATCATCCGGGATAACTTCGTACGACAGGGCAACCGGAATGACGAGGGCTTTTCCCGTGGCTTTGACACTGGAGACAATTCCGTGGGGAACGTAGGGTTCCCTGAGAATGCCTGCACGAGAACGGACCGAATACCTGCTCGTTCGGGCAAACAATGTCTGGGTCTCGCCTCGCTCCGCAAGCGCGGCACAGAACCAGTGATACGCGCGATGCTGCAGGGGAGAAAAAGTCTTGGGGACGGAGAGGCAACGTAGTGCCTTGAGCCAATGAGAAATCCAGCCTTTGGTCACGGTGCCGCTGACGTGCACGATCGGTTCGGGAAGGCCTATCCTCTGAATGATCTCGGCAACATGGACGTAATCAAAGTACGAGGTGTGACCGACAAAGAAGAACTTGGGGCCGTCGAATTCTCTGATTCGCGTGATTACGGCGTCCGGAATCGGCTGTGAGACGTCCCTGAAAAGGGTCTTTGCCAAGAACATCATGCCGGTACGGATTTCGTGGAACTCAGACTGGTCAAGTTCGATAGACAGACCGGCGAGTGCATCCAGCAAATCCGACCGGTCGCCCCGCGGCTCGTTCTTTTCGGCCAGTTCCAGGGCTCGCATGCGGAGAGAGTACGCATCAATGGGGGCGACTTCCGGGCTCGCGAAAGATTCTCGAAACCGTCGGAACCCTTCATGAGAGTCCAGAAGTCTGAGGGCGCGGGGTAGACTCATACAATCCTGACCTTGTTTAGCCGGACAGCGGTTTCCGGCCTGCCTCTCGAACGATCAATTCACGATACCGGTTGCCGGTCTTTCCGGCATTCTCGCCGGTCCCCGAGGACCGGGTCCGGGTCCGGGTCTGGGCGGCGGGGCGGGTTGTACCGAAGGCCGATCCGGATACGGAGACGGGGCTGGAGCCCCCGGCCTCAACTGAGTTGGCGGCGTTTCATCTTCGGGCGCAGTTTCTTCGTCGAGTTCCGCGTCAGACGGTTCGCTCGGCCGCAAGCCGGGTTGAACCTCCCCGGGTGAAGGTGTCCGAGGAGCCGGCGCGGGTGCCGCTTCCGGTCGCGGCAAGGGTCTGTCGGCCGGTGCCGATGGCGCTCCGAACTTTACGGATACGAGTACCGTGTTGAACAGGGCGTGATATTGCTCCATACTCTTGGAAGGAGCGAGACACGAGATTCGAAGAAGCGTGTCCTCGTGCTTGTAGAACACAATGACAATATCCATCCAGAGCTTCAGTTTGTTCTCGTACGCTTGGATGAAAAAGTAGTATGCTCCGGGTACTTCACTCCTGAATTCCCCTTCATCGAGTATCTTAACTTGCTGTTTTTCCGATCCGGTTTCCGGCCCCTTTTGGAGATCTTTTATCCCGTTGCGCAGTTCCTGCAAAAAGACCTTGAGCGGGTCTTTCACGGGCTTGTGAGCCGCGACATGAATCCGATTCCTGAAATTGTCGGTCAATTCCGGAGACTGAAATACCACGTAGTAGTTTCCCTTCGGCTTGTCGATCTTGATCCAGGAAGCGGGATACTTCATGGAGAAACCATATTGGTCGCTCTCAAAAATACTGAACTCCTGTGCATTTGACATCGCCGGCACCAAGAGAACAGCCAACACGACAAGCATCGAAAATCTAAAATTTATCCCCATCCGCAACAAGTTCATGGAATCGTCTCCTTTCGCCCGGGGACTTGTCTAAGCGAGTCCGAATGATACCAGCAAAACCTCAGTAGGGTCAATGCTTTTCTCCCGTTTGCGTTTCCCTGTTGAAGGCCGGTTCCTCGAAACACGGCGCGATTTCTCCGCCCTGAGACCAGCCGGCGCAAGCCGAAGTCCGTGAAGAATCGGGATTACAAGGCCCATGGGAGAACTCGGTCTCATTTGTACACGGATCCTCGCCAATGTATGCCTCGGCCCGAAACCACCGCGAGAAGCGCGGACCATGCAACCCAGGCGCTGATCGCCATGCCCAAAGGTGCGGTAAGTCCGTACCACCAACCGCCCTGTTCTTGTCTTACAATATATCCGTAGGGTACGACAACACCCGCCGTTCCCAGGGTCGAAAGAACGAAAAGAGCGATGCTGGCTCCGTCGGTGTCGCCGGAAATCATCAGCACGGTTGAGAGGCCAAGAAAGCCGAACAGAATGGTGAGCACCACGTAGTTTGCCGTCAAGCGCAGGATCTTTGGAATGCTCCTTTCAAGCCCGCCGTAGAATGTCCGTTTCCAGAACAGGCACACATCCGCCAAGCCGTCAAACGGCTTGGTCCGTACGAGATCGCCTCCGCGCATCACGGAGAGCCTGAATCCCGAAGCCTTTACGGCTTTGGCAAGCGCGACATCCTCGGTTATCTCCTCACGAAACCTTTCCCAGGTTCCGACTCCTTCGTACGCCTGACGTCGAATCATGATGAAGCATCCCGATGCAAGGGCGGCCTTGTCTCGTGGGTCGTTCACTTGCGTCAACGGGTACATGGATGAGAAGCCCAGGGCAAGATGGGGGTACACCGCATTTTCGCTGAACCGCCGCTCGGTAAACTGCGGCAGGAGGCTCAACATGTCTGCGTCATTTCCGGAAAAGAACCGCACGGCCTTGGCTATGGTCTCACGGTGGAGTACGGTGTCCGCGTCGGTGAAGAGCAACAAGTCTCCCGATGCTTGCCGAGCGCCTCGATACAACGCGTGGGTCTTGCCGGTCCACCCTTCGGGCAACTCATGAACGGTGACGACCGATACTCTCGGGTCGTCCCGAGCCAGGCTCTCCATGGTCACCGCGGTGTCGTCGCGGCTTCTGTCGTTCACCAGGATCAGTTCCATGCGGTCGTATTCCGACTCGAGTATCGATCGGACCGTGCCCTCCACGGTCGCGGCTTCGTCTTTCGCAGGCACCACGATACTTACCAACGGAGGCAGGTCCGGGAGGGCCGGCGCGGCAAAGTCTTCCAAACGTTTCTCGTTTCGGAGGGTCCTGATCAGCATGAAGTTCAGGTGGATCAGTGCCGCCAACACAAGCAAGGAGAATACGACTCCGGTCCAAACAATCCAAATAAGCAAGATGCGAGACCCCTTTGCATACTACTCGGGCGACACAATGACGGTGAGCAATGAGGCTCGCCTCACCTGGAGCAACGGGCCTCCGCCGCCTTCGATCGGGTCACATGGGTTTCTCCCGTGATTACCTCTGCTCGGCGACGGGCCTTGGCCTCACCCTAACGGATCGTGAAGGCGATCGTGCCGAGGTCGTCCCACACGGCTTCGTACACGCCCGGCCGGCCGGGGATCATGTTGCCCAAAGCGCCCGTGATGAGTATTTGGTCCGGTGAGACGGTCCAGCCCTGTTTGACGACTCCGTTCACGAGCCACAGGAGCGCTTTCCACTGATCTCCCAATGCATCGCTCCCCATGCCTTGGTTGACCGTCTCGCCGTCCATCGCAAGCGTCACCTTGAGGTTGTTCACATCCACATCGCCCATTGGAACGCCCGTCCCGACGAGGTACTTGGACGAACCAACCGCGTCGGCCACGATGTCGGGTACCGTCAGGTTCTTGGGGTCGGCAAATCGGATGTCGGGCAGTTCGATCACCGGATAGATCTTCCCGATAAGCTTTTTCAACGATTCCACGTCCTCAACCGGTCCGGCTATCGTCTCCCTGGGGGAGAAGCCAATCTCCGTTTCGAGAAAGAGCCTCACGAAGTCTTTTCGATCGACTGCCGCACCCGGTTCGAGCTTCCCGTGCTTGAACATCGGGGCGAGGAGTGCGCTCTTGGCCTTGAACCGTTGCTGAGTATTCGCCGACGTCAGGCCGGCCTTGTAACCGCCGATTGACTTGCCCTTCCGGCCCATGGCGTCGACGAGCCGTCCCTGAATCGCATACGCCCTCTCCTCGGTGAGGTCGGAATCGATGCTCGAAGGGTTAGGGAGGGGCTTGACGGCTTCGCGAGATTCGACAATCGCAGTGACGATCTCTGCGTCGCCCGCAACGGCGCAAGCCTGCATAAGCAGAAAGACGAGCAGAACGGATCCGGGAAGTACGAAAACCTTTCTCATACGGCACCTCCTTGACCAGCGGGTCATCTCTTAGAAGGCAGGTCTTGCCTCTTGAATTAGATTACGATTATGCGAGCCGTTGCTTACCATGAGAGCGATGAAAAGTCATGTGCGGGGCTGTGCAAAGCGGCACTAAAAACGGAAGGATATCGGAGTTCAATGCCTGACCCTGTCCGCGCGTTCGTTATCTCTTCAAGGAACCGGCCGCCTCAGGGATAAGGGTTTGCCGTTGAAGAGTTTTTCCGCCATGGCATAGTCCCTGCGAGCATACTCCGGTCTGTTCATCTTCTCGTTCACCAGCGCACGCATCCGGTACGCCTCGGTGCCGGCCGGGTCCAGCCATATGGAAGCACTCAGATACGCAAGCGCGTCCTCGAAGAATCCCCGACGCAGCAGCGATTGACCGGTTGCCAGGTGCGCGACTGCTCTCCGAGGTTCGTTGTCGTACACAACGACGGACTCGGCCGAGTATTCGCTCTCACCCACCGGACTCCAGGTCGTCACCGCGAACGCGTAGAGATTCCCCGGTTGTAGCCCCGTGATTACGGCGGAATTCTGTGCGGTATGGAGCAAGTATCTGTATTCCTGTCGTTCGGTGCCCCAGAACACCGTGTACTGCAAGGCTCCAGGAATCTCTTCCCAGGTCAGCTTCACCCCTGCAGGCACAAGCGTGTGTTGGATGTTCTTGGGCGGGGACAGGATCCCTCCGGTCTTTCCTCTTTCGGAACCGGTGCACGACGGAAGCAGGAAGCACCCCACCAGGAGGAGCAGCACAAATAATTGCCGTCTGATTCGATTCTCCGGAAGGGTCCGTCGACCTTTGAAAAGTCCGGAGATTCTGCCTAGTAACATGCCAAACAATTGCATCGACCCGACTCTCTTAATTGCGTGTCTCATCAATGTGGACCAAACCCCGTCAGAATTGAAAAATTATGTGTGTTTTCTTCGTGTTTTGCAACTCCTTTTTTCAACTCCCAACCGCGGATCGGCTAACCCACTGACAAGATGTCGGTTTATGGGCATAGCCCTCGCAATGACAACCTCGATGCAGGCATTGCGTGGAGTGAAATCGCGCACAGAACCAGGGAACGCAATCTGAGTGCGACGAACAGGTGACCCGACTTCAGCACGAGCCATTAGGGGCCGACAATGGAAACCGCTATGGTGGCTCCCCCGGGAGTGCCTCCGAGGTTATGAGCCAACCCCAAGCCGGGGTTTTTCAACTGGCGAGGGCCCGCCTTGCCTTGGATCTGCTTGTACAGTTCGTAAATCATACGAAGCCCCGTGGCTCCAATGGGGTGACCGAAGCACTTCAAGCCTCCATCCATGTTCACCGGGAGCGAGCCGTCGATCTCGAACGTCCCTGCATCGATGTCTTCCTTGCATCGGCCCCGTTGCGAAAAAAGGAGATCCTCGTAAATGATGGCTTCGGTTATGGAGAAGCAATCGTGCACCTCGGCCATGGTGATCTCCTCGCGAGGATTCGTCACCCCGGCCTCCGCGTACGCGGCTTGACCTGCCCGGAAGGTTTCCTCAACGGATGTCCAATCGTTTTTGGGATTCATGTACCCGGCAGACGGTCCGACCGCTATCTGGAGAGCCTTGATGTATACGGGATCGGGCCTGAAATTCTTTGCCATGTCCTTTCTCACCAAAACGGCCGCGGCCGCTCCGTCGCTCACGCCGCAGCAGTCGAGCAGTCCCAGGGGCCACGCGATCATGGGGGCCTTGAGCACCTGCTCCACGGTGATCTCTCGTCGGAAGTGCGCCTTTGGGGACATGGTACCGTTGCGATGGTTCTTGGCCATGATCTTTGCCAACATGGTTCGGCCTTCGTCCGGGTCAAGCCCGTAGCGATTGAAATAGCTGGTCGCCATCATGGCAAAGTGCCCTGGAGCTGTGAAGTTACGACTTCTGAATGTGTTCGGAGCAGTCGAGACGAGTCCCATGGCAATGTCGTCGGTCGGGAGACCGCTGTAACCCGAGTCCTTGAGCTTCTCAGCTCCGATGGCCAGCGCGATGTCGCATGCCCCGGACGCGACCGCGTAAGCCGCGTTTCTGAAGGCGTCGGATGCCGTTGCGCACATGTTCTCAAGACGAGTTATGGGCTTGTAATCGAGCTTCAGGGTCGTGGCCAACGGCTGACTGGGAGCGGGAAGGTTGGACCAGTACGACCCGATCCATACGGCCTGAACGTCATCCGAGTCGATGCCGGCGTCTTCGTACGCCTCGTACACCGCGTCCACCACCATGTCATCGAAACTCTTATCCCAGTTTTCCCCGAACTTCGTACACCCCATGCCTACGATTGCTACTTTGTCCTTGATGCTTTCCATATCGGCTCAACCTCCAAGAATCTGTCGCTGCTGCACTCCGATTGACTGGTATTCCGGTCACCTGATGGGGCGAGACTTCCACCAGTAGACCTGCACGCCTTCCGTCTGACGGAACTTCCTGAAGGTCATTTCCAGAGGCATTCCGACTTTGATATCCGATGGATTTCGATCGGTGACGTCCATCATGATCCGTCCGCCCTCTTCAAAATCGACCGCGGCAAGCGTGGTCGGCGGATCGGGCGATACGGCAAGATTGTCGTGGGAAAAAGTCACAATCTTGCCCTTCTTATCGGCAAAGGCATAGTATTCAAACTCGTCCTTAGACCGACATTCCATACATATCCTCTGAACAGGGTATTGAACGGTTCCGCATTTCGTACACTTGGACCCGTACAGAGCCAACCCGCACTTGCGATCCCTGTAGAGCGCAGGCGCCGAAGCCGGTTCCGTCCTCGGGCGCATCGGCGGCTCAACCGCAATGAGTTCGCGCCACCGAAGGTACTTCTGATAGGTAGTCACGGACTTGGATTCCAGCATACGCTGCACGCTCCGCTTCCCGGCGATCTTTTCGATCTCGTCGGTCACCGTGAGCGAGACGACATCGCAGCCGTCTCCGTAGGCGACCCAGAGAATCCTGTCACCCGGCTTGGATTGCTCCAAGGCGCCGGCCAGCAGTACCATGGCATGGGATGATCCGAGGTTGCCGGTCATTCCCCAAAGAGGATCGATTGCCTGTTTCTTGGGATCGAATCCGCACTTCTTAGCCACCCCGCCAAGGTAACCCGGGTTGGGGGCATAGATGACCGCGGCCGCGAAGTCCTCAGGTTTTCTGCCGAAAGCCTCCAGGGCCTCCGAGACGGCCCGGGGAACCACGGTCCCGTACCCCGCTTCCCGCACGAAGCGATCCTCCCACGAGCGGACGAATCTCTCTCCTGCAAGTCTATACACGTCATACATCTCGTTGTTGACCGAGTAGACGTCATCGATCGACGCCACGACGTCCGTGTCCGATATGAGCAATGACGCCGCCCCGTCACCGAACTCCAGTTCCTTGCCTCCACTCGGCAAACCCAGCCGCAAGTCCGACGCGGCAATCAATACGTTGCTCGCATCCTTGCTCTTGACCGCGTTCAACGCGAGCCTGACCGCGTTGGTTCCCGAGCGCAACGTTCCTGCAACGTCAATGGTTCGGGCCGTCCGATTCAGATCGAGCACCGCGGCAACAAGGGAAGAAGACTGCTTTTCGGCATACGGGTACGTAGTTGACGACAGGAACACGGCATCAACGGCGTTCCGATCGAATCCGTTCAGACAGTCCCTGCAAGCCTCCACGGCCATGGTCAGGGTATCCTCATCGAAATTGGCGACGGTTTTCTCCCCGGGTACCTGGAATCCTCCCCAGGCCTTGGAAATATCCGGTCTATTCAACCGGTAATATGGCAAATACACACCGTACGATTTTATGCCGACCACGATAACCTCCCTGAGTGCTCTTTCGGACACATTCGGTGACGTACTATCCAGTGCCGGAGATCGAATCGGGCTGCACCCGCGGGAATACCATCCTCATCGGCATCGTTTCCCGGAGTGAAACCACGAAGCGGTCTCAGCGCGCAGAAGGACGCAACCCAATGAACGCCGTCATGTGCCGGGTCTTCGGATCACGATGTACGTGACCGATCCCGCGAACAAGAGAATCCGGATACTTCGGGCGGTACGGGTTCCCGCCGGCTGCTCTTCTTCGGCCCCGAACGGGAGATGCAAGATGAGTGCCTCCCGATTCCCGCTCTTGTCCGAGCCATGGAACATCTTGTAATTACACATCATAAATAGCGTGCCGATTCGGCGTTTCCGAGAGCGGGTCGGATGTCGAGGCAACATACCGCATCGAAGGCACAACATATTGCGCGTATGTTCATTTCGCGACCATTCAATTATGGTGCGGCAGGGTTCAGGGGGACCGGCACTCCACAGGTTTTCGGCACCCCCCGCGCTTCACCGCATCATCATTCACAGCGAACCGGCGGCACACGAGGCAAGCGCTCGTCAGGGAACTACCGTGCCGCCCGTTCGGCCATTTCCTCATACCTTGGGAAATCGGTGTACCCCACCTTGTCGAAGGAGTACCAGACTTTCGTGTCTGCCGGCGGATTCAGCGGCCACGAGTTGGCAAAGCGTTCCACGAGGTCCGGATTGCTGAGGTACGGCCTGCCGAATGAGATCAAGTCGGCTCGGCCGCTCCTGACGGCCGCGTCCGCGGTCTCTTGAGTATAACCGCAGTTGCCCATAAGATGGCCTCCGAAGGCTTCCCGGAAATCGGACAGAGTCATCGCGGGACCCAGTTCATGAAACCCGAATGCAAGGCCGTCCACGACGTGAAGATATGCGAGATCGTATGTCCGTAGCTCCTTCGCGGCAAACAAAAAAGTCTCCCGATAATCCGGCGATCCCATGTCATTGAACGTGCCGTTGGGGGACAGGTGCACGCCCACCCGCCGCGACGGCCACACGGTGACAAGCGCCCTCACGATCTCGTCCAGGAAGCGGTACCGGTTCTCTACACTGCCTCCGTAGCGGTCCGCCCGCGTGTTGGTCTTGGATTGGAGGAACTGATCGATGAGGTAGCCGTTGGCCGCGTGGATTTCCACCCCGTCAAAACCCGCGTCACGTGCCCGCGCGGCCGCGAGGCGGTAATCTTCCACGATCGAGGGTACTTCGTCCGTGTCCAACGCTCGGGGAGTCTCGTACGGCCGTTTTCCTTCCGGAGTAAGGATGTAATCGCCGTTGAGCCTCAATGCTGAGGGAGCTACGGGAAGCTCCCTGTTCCGGTGGAACGAGCTGTGGGATGCGCGGCCGCAGTGCCAAAGCTGCAAGAATATCGGGGCTCCGGCTTCGTGAACCGCGTCAACGACCCGCTTCCAGCCTTTGGTCTGTTCGTCCGAGTAAATTCCCGGCGAGTTGAGCCAGCCGAGGGCCTGATCCGAGATTGCCGTGGCTTCCGTTACTATCAGTCCCGCGGACGCCCTCTGCGCATAGTATTCTGCCATCAGTGAATTCGGCAAACGCTCTTTTCCCGCCCGTCCCCGTGTAAGCGGAGACATGACGACCCTGTTTTTCAGCGAGAGCCCATGCAGATCGAATGGATCGAGTAAGCCGTCTTCATGTGAGATCTTTGTCATTGCCTTGCCTTTCTCATGGTAGGTGCCCGGAAACATTCGTTTCATCCTCTCCGCACCGTGTTCCCGTACGGTCCGAAAACCGAATGCGCGGAGTTTTCCTCCATAGGATAGTCATCAATCCGCATGATCAAACGGTCGTTGCATCGAGTCGTCTCGGTCGATCCGAGCCTTTGGCCCCCGACCGTTACGCAGTGAATGACACGGTTGACAAAGCCCGTGCTCGTGATCCACTATCCTTGCGCAACAGCCAAGCGCTTACCGTGACCGTCAACGGTCCGCGGAAGCCGCGCCGGCCCGATAATCTCACTCAGCGGATGACGGAGGGGCTCCATGACCGGAAAGAGCGAAGGTAACGTGAGAATGGAATCCGACAGCATGGGACCGATCGGGGTGCCGTCCGATCGCTACTGGGGCGCTCAGACGCAACGATCCCTCAAGCACTTCAGTATAGGTCAAGACAGGATTCCGGAAGAGGTCATTCAAGCAATGGGGATTCTGAAAAAGGCCGCGGCGTTGACCAACAAAGAGCTCGGGAAGCTGCCGCCGGACAAGGCCGACCTCATCGTGAGGGCGGCCGACGACGTTATCCGGGGCGAACTTGCCGACAACTTTCCTCTGCGGGTATGGCAGACGGGCAGCGGCACGCAAACCAACATGAATGTCAATGAAGTCATCGCCAATCGAGCAATTGAGATGGCCGGCGGCGTCATGGGCACCAAAGATCCCATCCATCCCAACGATCACGTGAACATGTCCCAGTCGTCCAATGACACCTTTCCCACGGCCATGTATGTTGCCGCAGCGGTAAAGATAACCGGGAAACTGATTCCCGCGGTCGAGCGCATGCGGGATGCCTTGGGGGAAAAGGCGCACGAATTCAAAGACATCGTGAAGATCGGCCGGACGCACCTTCAAGACGCCGTTCCTCTGACTCTGGGGCAGGAGTTCTCCGGGTATGTCGCGCAATTGGAAGCGGATCTGTCATATCTGGAATCCGTCTTGCCCGGATTGTACCAGTTGGCCATTGGAGGGACCGCTGTGGGAACGGGATTGAATGCACATCCCGAATTCGGGGACAGGGCGGCCGGGCACATCAGTCGCATGACCGGACTGGCCTTTGTTTCAGCCTCGAACAAGTTTGCCGTTCTGGCCGCGCACGACGCGGTCGTGATGGCCGGCGCCGCGGTGAAGACCCTCGCGTGTTCCCTGATGAAGATCGCTAACGACATTAGGTGGTTGAGCTGCGGTCCCCGGTGCGGTATCGGCGAACTCGTCCTGCCCGCCAACGAACCCGGCTCATCCATTATGCCGGGAAAGGTCAATCCGACCCAATGTGAGGCAATGACCATGGTGGCCGTGCAAGTCATGGGGTATGATGCGGCGATCTCCATAGCCGGTTCACAAGGAAACTTCGAACTCAACGTGTACAAGCCCATGATGATTTTCAATCTGATCCAGTCGATCGGGTTGCTTACCGACACATGCGAATCATTCACCACATACACAATCAAGGGGTTGGAGGCGAACAGAGAGCGAATAGACTTCTTGCTCAATCAATCCCTCATGCTTGTCACCGCGCTCAATCCAATCATAGGATACGACAGGGCCGCGGAAGTTGCGAAGACCGCTCACAAGAACGGCACGACATTGAAGGAGGCCTGCATGTCTCTGGGGTACCTGACTTCGGAGGAATTCGATACGCACGTCCAACCGCACAAGATGGCGCGGCCTTTTGACGATTAAGAGGAATCGGCGGGAGAAGATAGGGTTCCGTTGGCGAATGTGTTGTGACGGTCGTGTTCGAGCCGTCACGGGGTTTTTTCGCCAAGCGATAAGAAACCTTTGAATTTCCGGTAATCGTGTACATGATGTACGTAGAGACTCGGGAGGCCCCGAAGGAGGCCGTTCACCGAGACCCTCACCCGCGTGTGAGGCGATTCGAGTGCACACACACGGAGCGCACGCATGAGCGTTCTTTCTTCGGCCGAGACGAGGGCAAGGCCCTCAACGGAGACGATTCGGTCAAGCTTGCTCGAGGCGCCTCAACGAAATGTTCTGCGAACGACGCGCGTGAGGATAAGGAGGTTCCGGAAAGGGCGTATCGTTTCTCAAGACGAGGTGAGACCAATGTTGGCATCGGGGTCGGTCTGTGATAGAGTGGAACTGAAGACAATTCGTCTCTGTGCGGATCCGATGCAGGAGATCTGTGGCCCGAATAACCATATGGATAGGAAAAGACCAGGCCGTTGAGGGCGATCATGCAGCCTCGACGGTACGGGGTTGGAATCACCGGTTGTTCAGGGAGGGATTAAAATGCCTGACGACGAAATTCTTGCGAGCCCGGATATCAGTGAGCAGTTCAGGATATTTGAAGAATTTTGCTCAGAAAACACCGGACGAGAACCTGCGTACCTTGACGTAGTGGCACGGAATCCCTTGGAGATGGATCCCATTACGCTTGCGTTCTCCATGCGGCATCTCATGCGCTTTTCCCGTGGGCTCATGGATCTGCTTCTCCAGTCGCTCAAGAACGAGTCATTGCCGACATTGCAGGCCATCCTCGAATCCAAGGGCATTCAGTTGGACAAATCGCAGGCCTCGTGCCTGCGAAACGTCATTTTCTCTTATCGTGACTCTTCCGATGAGGAGGCCAGAGCGAAACTGGTCACGGCTCTTCAGCTCTTGACCATCAGCCGTGAACGAAGCAAGGTGGTCTTGAACCTTGGCGAATCGTACACTCCGCCCGATGAGGGATGGACCGCGGAAGACTTTGGATATGACGATTCCATGCTGGAAACGGTTCGCTCAGTTGAAGATCCTCATTGGACCCGAACGGACGAGGTCTGAACAATATGCACCGTGAAGATTTTCTGGTTCCCATATCTGAAGAAGGCACCCGAGTGCTGGATCTGATAAAGATAGACAGAGAGAAGGCTTCTGAAATCATGGAATCTCTGTCGCCCGAGGAGCAGATTTCACTGGTGAGTCATCAGGCGTTGAGAGATCCAAAGGGCGCTCAGGAATTGCTGTTCCTGCTCGCGGACGAAAAAAGCCGCGATATTGTGGAAGGCCTGGGCGAGCGAACTCTTTTCCGTATCATGAAAGCCCAGACGTCGACCCATATCGGGCTCCTCTCCATCGTGCAGCCGGGACGAATTCAGTCGATACTTGACCTGGACCCCGAGTTGTTTTCGGCGCGAGGCGCGACGGACGCTCAGTCCGCCTACCACTGGATCATCAGCTTCCTGGAAGAAGAGGACGTCGTCTTTGCCAAGCTGCTGAAGAATCTCGACATCAAGGTGGTGGCGTCCGCGTTTCAGGACAAGATCCTCAGGCCATGGATGAGATCCGCGGATCAGCCGCTGGAAGAGGAAGAGGCGTCGTTCCCTGCGGACTTCCTCGTGAAACTCGACCGGATGGAACTCAAGCCCGACGATCTGGAAGTGACCGACGAGGAGACGTTGGACATTCTCACCAAGATTCATCTCGCCGACGAAGTGTATTTCAACGAACTCGTTTCATTGATGCTGCGGGAAGACGATCTCAAGACGCGTACCGCGGAAGAGGCGTTCGACAGAATTCAGCAACAGGTCGGCGACTTGAGCGGTGTCACTGAAGAAGCCGAGGACATGTTCGTGCCTCTGGACGAGTGATTGCGCAGAATCCGTCGCGTTCGTGCTCGCCGCCGGTTCGTGTCTCTCGAAAACGGTGAAAGACGCGTGCGGGTAGCTTCTTTGTTCTCAACCCGGCCGTGAACCGTCCCCCGACATCCACCCCTTCGCATCTCGCATCGGGCCGATGAGTCCGCCTTCCAATCCGATCGTCAATCGATGTAAGCGGTCTTGATAATGCGTTCTCCAGGTGCGGCGAGAATATTCACGGCCGGTGGGACGATGGGGAGGTCCGGGGCGGTCCGCCGAGCGATGTGGCGGATCCGTCCCGCGAGGCGCGGGACGGGCCGAGATGAGACGGACTATGGCCGGAAAGGTTCTTTTCGTACGCGCCCAGGCTTGGCCGGCATCAATTCTTCGGTCCTGCAGTCGGACCCGAAGGCTTTGCGGGTGAGGCGTCGGGCGTCGGAGGTTCGGTCGGGGAAGCGGTGACCTTCACGTTCATCTTTTTTCTCAAGGAATCCGCAAGCCTCTCATAGTGTTCCTGCCGCCGTTGGAACCGCAACTGCTCGAAGATGTAATCCTTGACCTGCTCGTATGAACTCTCTTGGGCCGGCTTCTTGTCTTCCAGAAGGAGCACGTGGTATCCGAACTTGGACTTGACCGGTCCGGTGATCTGCCCCGCATCCATTGAGAAGGCTACGGATTCCACTTCTCCCAGGAGGGTTCCCTTTGGTACCCAATCGAGATCGCCGCCTTGTGCCTTGCTCGGGCAAATCGAGATCTTCCGGGCCAGGTCGTCGAATTTCTGGCCCTTTTTTAAGAGCTTGAGCGCATCCTGAGCCTCTTTCTCGGTCTTCACCAAGATGTGTCGCAGATGAACGCTCTCCGGGGTCGCATATTGAGCTTTGTTCTGCTCGTAATACGCGTTGGCTTCCGCCTCCGTTGGTTCATCTATTGACTTACTGGCCTTATCCAGGTAGAGGCGCGCAAGGAGATCCTTCTCGGTGAACTTGACGAGTCTTTGAACATCCGGACTCTTGTCCATGCCTTCCTTTTTCGCTTCCGCGGCAAGCACGAAGATGTTGATCACGTAATCGAGGCTTTTCTGACGACCCTCCGGCGTGAGGTAAAGATGCCGGAATCGTTCCGGGACCGCGTTGGCCATTTGCTGGAGGTCGCTCTCGGTGACCGTCTCGTTGCCGATCGTCGCGAGCACCTTGTCGTCAGGACCGGCAAAGGTCGACAAGGGTCCGCATAGGGCCAGGGCCGTAACGGCGAGGGCCGGAAGAAAGCCTTTAAAAATACCGAAGTTCCTTTGCACTTCCCGTCTCCTTTTTGACTTATCTTGAATAACCTCTGGATATGAAATAATATTTATCATTTCAGAGAAGGCGGTTATATCATAGGACCGTGAGCGAGTCAACCGTCTCCTCCCGGTCGGACAAGCTTCAAAGCCCCTTTCCCATCGAACCCTTCAACATTGCCGGCGAAGAGATCAACGACCGACTTGTCATTGCCGTAACAAGCGAAGCACTCTCGCTGAAGTGATCGGGCAAGAGGAGACATTACGTCGCTTGGCCACCGGCAATCCCGGTGTAGTTCGCGTACGGGAATGGACATTGTCGCATCCCTTTTCGTAAGCCCGGTACGGGGTTCCGGCCCATCGAAGCGATCGCGGGTGCGGTTCCGTTCATGCCGGCGATCCCATGCGTCCGACGCGGCGCGGGTTGTTTCAATAATTTCCTGATTGTGTTAATAATTCTATGTGGGAGATTCGGCAGATGAGTAGACACAGAGTGGAACATACCTTGACCCCCGTTGAGATAGGCATGATCCTGGACAGCGTCGCGGACGGCGTATTTACCGTGGACGGCGACTTCATCATCACGTCCTTCAATCGAGCCGCCGAGGAGATCACGGGGGTTCCGGTGGGCGAGGCAATAGGCCGTCCCTGTTGCGAGGTGTTCCGCGCAGAGATCTGCGAGGGCGAGTGCGCTCTCAAACAGACGGTCCGGACCGGAAAGCCGGTGGTGAACCGAGCAGTGTATATACTGAGAGCGGACGGTGCCAGAGTGCCGATCAGCGTCAGCACCGCGATACTCAAGGACGCCGGCGGGGAAATGGCCGGCGGTGTCGAAACCTTTCGCGACTTGACGCTCGTGGAGGCATTGCGTCGGGAAGTCGAGAAATCTTTCACCTTTGAGGACATGCTGTCCAACAACCAGCGAATGAAGGAGATCTTCAGCATACTGCCCGACGTCGCGCTCAGCGACAGCACGATTCTCATCGAGGGGGAAAGCGGTACGGGCAAAGAGGTTCTGGCCAAAGCCATTCACAAGCTTTCGAGTCGATCCGACAAACCGTTGATCACGGTGAACTGCGGCGCGATACCGGATACGTTGCTTGAATCCGAACTCTTCGGGTACAAGGCCGGCGCATTCACCGACGCGAAACGCGACAAGCCGGGCAGGTTCGCGCAAGCCGACGGAGGCACGATCCTTCTGGACGAGATCGGGGATATTACGCCGGCCCTCCAGGTAAGGCTCCTCCGAGTCCTCCAGGACAAGTCGTTCGAACCCTTGGGAAGCACCAAGACATTGAGTTCGGACGCGAGGGTCATTGCGGCAACCAACAAGGACCTTCGGGCTTTGGTCGAACAAGGGGATTTTCGTGAGGATCTGTACTACCGGATACGAGTCTTCAGGCTTACTCTTCCCCCGTTAAGGGAACGGAAAGAAGACGTGCCGCTGCTGGCCCAGCATTTCATCGACCGCTTCAACCGCCTCAAAGGAAAAGACATCAGCGGGTTGTCCCGAGAATCTCTTCTGGCGTTCATGGATTACGACTGGCCGGGAAACATCAGGGAACTGGAAAATGCGCTCGAACACGCGTTCATATTGTGTCACGGAGGGTTGATCGAACGTCACCACCTGCCGGAGCCGCTTTGCCAGGCACCGGGTTCGTCCCACGGTTTTCTGACCGGTGCGACGCTTGCCGAGATAGAGGCACGCATCATCAGAGAAACCTTGGCTCGAAATAAAGGCAAGAAACTGGCCACGGCACGGGAATTGGGGATCAACAAGACTACACTCTGGCGGAAGATTAAGCGCCTCGGCATCGAAGAACCCGACGAAACGGCTGGGTAGATGCGGAAACATGGTGCGGTCCGGCCGCCTGGGACCGGCGTTCGGCGGAGGTCGACCGCCTTTCATCACGAGGAGGTTAGATGAACCCCCATCGTCCGGAGATTCCCCGCAAGGAAGTGGCAGCCTTCTGCAGGAAGCACTTCATTCGCAAGTTGTCTCTGTTCGGCTCGGTTCTCAGGGGCGACGCGACTATCGATAGTGATATGGATTTCCTTGTTGAGTTTCACCCTGACCACCTGCCTACTCTCATTGAACTTGCCGCCATGGAACGAGAGCTGAGCGAGATCCTCAACCGGCCCGTGGATCTAAGAACGTCCGAGGATCTCAGCCGGTACTTTCGTGAGCAGGTCTTGGCAGAGGCAGAGGTACAGTATGCGGAATGAAGACCTGGTTCGATTGCGCCACATGTTGGAGGCGGCAGAGGAAGCAATAGGACTGGCGGAAGGCAAGTCTCGGAGCGACCTTGACAAGGACCGCTTGCTGAATCTCTCACTCGTGCGACTCGTTGAGATCGTGGGCGAAGCAGCCTCACACATTTCCGAGGAGCGCCGGGGTAGAACACCACAGGTGCCGTGGCAAGACATCGCGGGAATGCGCGACAGACTCGTGCACGCGTACTTCGATGTCAACATGGACATAGTCTGGCTGACGGTAATCAAATTCCTGCCTGAACTCGTTCTGTCGCTGAAAGGAATCCTTGATGAATACCAATAATGTCGCGTCGGTGCATACGCACTCCCAAGGTCCCGGGAGCGGCCTGCGCCGACAAGACCGCAAGCGCACAATTCGGCTCGCCGGTAATGGCTATTCAAGTCTTCCAGGCTGCAATCCGTGCCCGTGATGCCGGCCCATTGGTGCTGGTTACGGCGATCACCGAGGTCCACATGTCGAACAAATCATCACGTTTTCAAGGCGGTCTCGCGCTTGCCACCTCACTGCTTCTCCTCGGGGTCTTGGCAGCCGGGGTGATAATCGCGCTGGTACGGCTGACGCAATATGTGTGGCGGTTCGTAGGGTAACCGGTGCAAATACAAGAGATCTTCATCGAGAGTTTCGGTGCGGCACGTGGAATGCGTATTGCGGACCTTGCACCGGGTCTCACCGTGATCGTGGGGGAGAATGAGGCGGGGAAAAGTACCGTCTTGGAATTCGTCCGGTCGGTGTTCTACGGCTTCAAGAGAAAGGGCGGCGCGAACAACGTCTATGAGCCGTCCGACGGAAACCTCAGGAAGGGCAGGATCGTGGTCCGTGATGCGACCGGCTCGTTACTGCGCATCGAACGACTCGAGAAGCGCGGACTGAGGGAAGGGGAGCTCACGATCTATGACGATGCGGGGAACCGTCTGGACTCGCACCTGCTCACGCTGCCCGGCTTGCCGTCCGACAGAAAATCGTACGAGAGCCTTTTTGCCTTTGATCTCGACGGCATGCGTCAGTTGGACAGGGAAGCCCTCCGGAGCAAGATCCTTTCCGTGGCATTGGGTTCGGTCTCAGTCAACCCGCTTGACGTGATCGACACGTTGAACAATCGGCTCAAGAGGATCGCAAAATGCCCTCCCCGCGAAGGTGAATCGCTCGGGTCGCTGCAGGATCGTCTCAAGGAACTGGACAAGCGAATAAGGGCCGGAGCCGATGCTCCGGAACGGCATTCCCGACTCACCGTGGAATTCCAGGATGTTGAATCCCGGCGCAGGGATCTGGCTGATCTGATCCGATCCCATGAGGCCTCGTTGAGCCGGATGAATCGGCTGCTGCGCTATGAACAGGAATGGATGAGACTTGCGGCGGTGGAACGCGAGATGCGGTCCCTCCAGGATTCCCGGAGTTTCCCGACGGCCGGCGTCGATCGGCTCGATCGCGAACTGGAGCGCCTCGGCGAGATCGGCCAGTCTATTGAAGAGGCTGCGAACAAGCTGAATCACCTGCGCGGGCTCAAGGACAACCTCGATCCTGACACGAAGCTTGCGGAGCATTCCGCGGAACTCCATTCCCTGACTCGCGAGGCCGGTCGATTGTCGGAAACGCCCCGACGCATCGAGAAGGCAACCGCAGACCTGGCCCGATCGGGAGCCGTTCTGGATGCGGAGATTGCGGCACTCGGCCCGGAGTGGGATCGAGGACGTGTGGAAGCTTTCGAACCGTCCGCGGCCGTGGAGCACGAGATCCGTTCGTTGGTCGATTCGTGGCGCTCATGCCGCGAAGAACTTGGGAACCTCGCGGCCAGGCTCGATGAATCGGAAGAGCGGTGCCGATTATCTCGGGCCAAGACCGGGCGAATCAAGTCGGAACTCATGCAATTAGCCCCGCTCTGCGAGACGTATCTTCCGCGCGAGTCTCAACGAAGGCTCGAACAATGGAAGTCGAACAGACACAGGATTTCAGATCTCAAGGACAACCTCGAGGAAAAGGCCGCACGGCTCAACCACCTGAGCGGAGTTCGCCGCCGGATAGATGAAGCCGGCGAGACCCTGGGTAACGAATCGTCGAGATTCATGTCTCCGATCCCGTTCCTTCTCGCGATCGCGACCGTCTCGTTCGCGGCCGCGGCCATGCTCTACGCCGGGTGGAAGAGTAGCGATGAGACATCCCTTCTTTTCTTTGCTTCCGGTGTTGCGCTGCTGTTGTGTATTCCCTTCGGCATCCGATGGAAAACGGACGGAGAGCGACGTCACGCGGAACGGATACGACGAGAAAAGGAATCGCTCGCGTTGAGGGCATCCACCATAACGCATGAGATTGCGCACACGGAGAGATCCAGGAGGACGCTGCGCGTGCGGATCGACGAATTGCAGCGCGAGTCGGAGAAGATTGCCCAAGAGGTCCTTGGAAACGCGAATGCGGACCGGATGGACGTGCTCAGGGCAGAATACGAATCCCATAAGGCCGAGCAGCCCGTGCAGCGGGTGCGGTCCTTGGAGGCCGAATACGGGACGGCATCGGAGGATCTGGACATCGAGGAGAGCCGCGCTCAAGAACTTGCCGACAAAATGGAGCAAGCCGAGGAACGGTTGGGGCTCCTGCGGAGCTCGTGGCAGAGTTGCCTGGCGCGGGTGGGATTGCCGGACACGGTCTCGCCGGAGTCCGCTCTTGGACTCCTTACCCACATAGCCAATGCAAAGGTGAAGCTCCAGCGTCACATGGATCGAGAAGCCGACCTGAAAGCCGTGCGGCAAGAGTGGGAGGATTTCTCTCAAAGGGCCGCGTCCTTCGCTCATAAGATCGGACATCCCCCGGCACGCGGGACATCGTTGCCGGATCAGGTGGACCAATGGGTACGAGCCGAGGCCGAAACTCGGGAGATCCTGTCCGTTCGAGAATCCCTGAACGAACGGATTGCCGAACATGAGGCGACTCTGGAAGCACTCCGGCTCAGGAGTAACGAGACTCGGGATCGGATCGACGGGCTTTTCGAGGCGGCCGGCGTCAATGATGAAGAAGCCTTCAGGGACCGCTCCGAAAGGCATGCGCACCTCAACGCACTTGAGCATGAGCGCACTTCCCTGCTTGCCGCACTGAGTTCGGGGCTTGGGCTGAGCGATACGGATGAAGTTCACGGGCTCATGTCTTCCCAGAACTGGGACGCAAACCATGCTGCGGCCGTGGAATTTCAAGCCGCGCTTGACGCGTTGCGACACGAGACGGAGTCCCTGGCCAATGTGAGCGGCAAGCTCGGCAAAGAGATCGAATTCCTCGAATCGGAAGATCGGCGGGAACAATTGCTCGGGGAGAAGCAGGAAGTCTCGGCTCGGCTTAACAGACTCGCCCAAGAGTGGGTTGCGCTGAAGATTGCGGCAACGCAGTTGGAAAAGACTCTTCGGGTCTATGAGACGCACAAGCAGCCCAAGGTTTTGGAGAAGGCATCGGAAATCTTTCGGCACATCACCGGCGATACGTACGACAGGATACTTTTTCCTCTGGATGACGATCAGGTGAAGGCCGAACGCGTGGATCAATCACGTGTGGAAGAGCGTCATCTCAGCAGGGGCACTCTTGAGCAGGTCTACCTGGCTCTCAGATTGGCACATCTGGAAATCCTGGGCGCGGAGGAGCCGATGCCCGTGATGATGGACGACATCCTGGTGAATTTCGATCCGTCTCGTGCCCGACGAACCGCGAGTGCATTGGCCGGTTTCGCGGACAGGACGGCCACTCAGGTTCTCTTTTTCACCTGTCACCCGGCCGTGGCCGATCTGTTTCCCGCCTCCGCGGAGAGGCGAGAACTTTCGCGATTGAACTGAGGCGGGCAGGGGAGGTCGGGGGCCAGAACTGAGGGACCGTAGCGAAATAACTCCCGAATTCTTAGTTCATTGGTTCCTGTGGCTCCGAGTTGTGACCGACTGGGAGAACCTGAGGAAACGATCCGAATTGCCGGGGTCGTTTGTGGATGAACGGACTGCCGGCAGATGACCGGCACTGGTGAGGCGTGCCTTGGTCATGGTTGGGCGTTGGTCCCAAATCGTGGTTCCGAGTCGTTCCGCGAAGTGATTGCGGACTGTATAAGTGATGTGAAAAAGACGGAGGGGTGGGCAAGAGGTCGGGTTTTCACGGAAAGAGCGGGACTTCCCGCCGAAACCCCGATTTGTCCTGAAGCTTTTTCATACTGGATGGGGTTCGGGTCGTGATAGGATATCTTCCGATCTACTTTGTACAGGTGTAATCGGGGACCCCACACCGTCTTTTCTTCTGCAACAAACTTCCGTAGAAGGCCGACGATTGAGGTCATGTCGGCTTTGATCCCGGAAACCTCCCGAACAAATCTCGAAGCGAGCGCGGACACGACGGCAGGCAATTGTTTACGCTCTCCTTGTACTGTTACGCCATCGTAAGATCTCGTCGAGCAGTCGGAAGATGCCGCGGATAATATAATACCATGGGGGGCCGAATCGGCAGCCGTTTCCTTTTCTGAGTCACTCTGTTGAAAAACGTGAAGCAATTCTATACCGGGTATGGTCGTGGGGCCGGGGAAGGAAGGGTTGGGATCGTAACACCCGAGTCTCTTGTAGAGGCTCATCGAAAAAGGATTCAAATCAGTCAGGATGTCATTTCCCTGATTCCTGAGGGCGGCATAATGGGGAGCTTCATATACCGCGGAGCTCAGGACGAGGTAATCACATTGTGCGTGCACCACATCCACGTAGCGTACCATTTCTCCGATCAAACGTTGATTTGGAAAGAGGGAAGGATCGAAGTAAGCTGAGCGGTCCATAAGTATTGAACTGCCCGCGGGAATACGCGATGAGGCCCAGCGACCAATCCTTATGTGCGTACTTTTCTCATAGTTCCATTGGGTCAGAAAGAGCTCCACAGCCAATGCGAGTTGCTTGACTCCTAATGGAATGCAACAGAGCAGCACAACACAGAAGGCCGGTTTTGCAAACGTGGCTGCGTGTTCGGCAACGACCTTCAAGAGACGGGCAATACAGTGACCCAACAACAATCCCGCCAAACCGTAGGCTGCAATGAAGTAGGAGGGAACAACATAGAGTTTTCCCATCAATGAGTACCACATGACATTGCACGTAGCCAGAACCGCGGCGAGTACGAGCGCTTTGTTGCAATCGCGACGCAAGGGAGAGAGGAGCAGCACGCAAACGGAAATGAACATTGCCGTAGCCGGCCAAACCCCGCGGTGCTCGATAACGGCACCGATCCACGTCCGAAAATTGATGGGAGCGACCGAACTGGAGGACAATTCCAGATGAAGCTGTTTCATTGAAATCCAGTAGTGATTGGTGGGGCTGAGTGCATAGGGAGTGGTCAGAAAGAAGCCGGCTGCGAAAGCGGTTAAGATCAGGAACACGCGGGCTGCCGGTCCAATCACTCTCGTGCCTTGAGCCTTGTCCGAAGCGGCTTGCCATCCCCAATAAAGCGCGGGTATGAGCATGGGGATGATCCAGGGGCCGCCGAATTTGACCCCGTGAAACATTCCCGCGAGAACACCCACGGCTGCAAGTGACGCACAATCGCCGTCCTCGGAATGACGAGTCGCCAGGACCAGTACGGCCAAGGCCATGAGCAATTGCAACGTATCGGGATGAATAATGACTGTATAGAATCGGAAGCCCGAATCGGTAAACAGCACGAACACGCCCAGGATTCCCGCCCATTTCCCCGAGTGTTTTCTTCCAAAGTTGTACAGAATGATGCAGCTCAACAAGCCCGCTATCAGAGAAACGGTGCGCAGGATTATCGGAGCTGCGGGAAAGGTGGGTACCCCGAGCCATTTGAGCGGACCAAAGAAAAGGAAAGCTATGTCGAGATACGCTCCTCCATAGTAAAAAAACAACCCGCACTTGAAATTGTGCCAGTAATCGGGTAACCGCCCATTGTCGCTGAAAAAATTACCCGGGTCACCGAAAGGCCATACGGTCATGGCGTCCAGCGCCATCGTGAGTATGGGCTCGTGGACGACAAGCGTTGCCAGCATCCGCGGATCATGGGCGGCGCGAGGTATGAGTGGAGCGGCGAACAGCACCATCAGGCAAGCGAACATTATGACCACGCGGTCCATGGAAAGATGGGCGCGAATCTCATGTGTCGTCACCGCAAGAGCAGATCTCATGATTGTGAGGGTCTTCACGGCGCCTCCCGTGCTTTGAGTCCAAGACACGGCATTCATTTCGGCTTCCGACGTGTTCCGGTCGGTCATTGCCGACATTTCACGAAACCGAGGGCCGGCACATGCCTCATGGTGCACCGGACAAGACCAATGCCCAGGCGTGAGGGGTTTGTTTCGACATCTTAGTATGTAAACCCGCCTTGCGTGCGTCCTCACACGCCGACGAAAATGTTGCGGGATGCCCCGAAATGTGGTGAAGGTCTCCAAAGTTATGCACCAGATCGTCCAGAGGGTTCTTTTCGTCAAGATGATGGCCGGAAACGCATATCAGTCCGTGGGGCTTTGTCACGCGACCCAATTCTCGAAACAAGGCAGGGTGATCGTCGCAGTCGTCAATCATGAAGGACGCTACCGTACAATCGAAGACGTTACGTGCAAATATCGTTTTTCGGGCGTCCATGCAATGGAATGCCAAGGTGACGTTTGACTGGGCGTGCTCACCCACCGATTCCCTTTGAAGATCGTATATGGTTGGTCGCACATCCACGGAGACCACGTGAACCGTTTCCCGTCTCTGTTTAAGCACTGGGACCATCTGCGACAAAAACGAATGGGTCAAAGGCGTGCCGTCACCGACATTAAACACCATGCAGGCGTCTTCGGGAATCGAATCCAAAACGTACCGGTAGATCTCACACATGTCGCCGTAGGTTTTCTTGGCGATGGAGAGTTGGAGACTCAATCGCTCACGTCTGGTCATGCGTTTGAAATGATCAATGGACGGACACTCCGGCGTCTCGATGTCGTGCCGCTCGGTTTGGGCTTCCGTAAGCACCCAGTTTCGCACATGTTCGTAGGTCCACAGACAATCCGCAACCGCATTCCGAATTGTGGGCTGGGGTATCTCCCCGAATATCTTGCGGTGCAGCCGGACCGCTTCGAGGACCGTCAGGAAGCTGTGCTTGTAAAAAGGATCCATGTCCGCTCGAAACATCAGGCATTCGGCCGCTGAGAGAATCTTCTGCGACAAGACGGTCTGATCCTTCTCTGCACGATGATTCACGTAATCGTGCAAGTCGGCGACCTCATGCCGGCCGCCATCAAGAAGTAGGCTTCTCTGTCTCCGTTCTCGGTCACATGGGGTCATAACGTCTCCTTGGACCGGGCGGCGCCGTCCATTCGTTTCCACATGACGGTTCCGTTTTCCGCACTCTCCTTGACTACTTCAAAAGGGATGCGGATTCCGGCTTCACACGCAATGGTACACGTTGAGGCAAACGAGCCGTTCTCAAATAACTTGTTGGACGGCGCTCCACCCCCGCAACACGAGAACAACGGACACTCATTCTTACATCGCAGAAGGCCGTCCATAATCTCCGACCACAACCTCTTGAATTTGCTTCCCCGGCCGGCGTCCGACAGTCGGCCTTGGCGGACGTTCCCGAGGATGAAATCCCCGAAGCGTTCATGCCGAGCGGTAATAAGCTCCGGCGAAAACGTCGAGAAGTCGCCGTTGTTACTTACGGTCAAATGGTTGAATGGGATCGCCGGTCCCGAAGCGTACTGGCATTTCTCCTGCAGCCACGCGTGCACATGAGAGAATTGGCGAACAACCAACCTGTTACCAAAGTCTTTCATCCGCTTATGGAAAAGATCCATGAATCTCTTGTAAAGCACTCGCCAATCATCTCTTTGCGAGAGAGAGGATCTCGTGTTGATTCCCTCTATTTCTTCAGGATTGAGTGATATTGACTGAAAACCCTCCTCGCAAAAAAAGTCGTGAATGTCGGTAGGACAATGGAGGGACTTTTCGGTCACAACACAGATCACGGACGGCGTGATACCGGCCCGCCTAAGATGGTCCACCCCGCGCATTACGCTTTGGTGACTTCCTGAGCCGTTACGGAATTTTCGGTTGTGATCATGGAGTTGCCGTGGACCGTCCAGACTTACTCCCACTCTCACGTCACGGCGACGGAAGAAATCGGCCCATCGTCTGTCGATCAACGTGGCATTGGTCTGGAAGTGGTGGACAACCTGTGTCTTGGAACCTACAACTCTGTCGATGACGGCAAAGGCGTTGTCGTAAAATGCCGTGCCTGCGGAAAGGGGCTCACCGGAATGCCACGAAATTTCCAGCCTTTCTCCCAACAAATCTTCATCCCGTAATTTGGCCAATGTTGTGAGTAGCGTCGTATCACTCATCACGGTAGGGTCGGACTTGCCGTCCGCCGAGACGTAACAGTAGCGGCACCTCAAGTTACAGTATCGAGTAGCCTGCAAGGTCAGCAACGATACCTTGACTCCGATATTTTTCGTCACATTCCCGCCTCATTCATAAGATCGGTAAACCGATCGATCAATGCCGGGATGGACCGATTCCCGTCGTTCGGAAAATTGATCGGCATATGGTCGAATGTGTTCCCGATTGCCGGCAACCTTGGCTCCGTGTCTCGAATCACTTGCTTAAGCGCTGTCTCGACTATCGCGCGTGTGAGATCGTCTCTGCTCACATGATGCCTGGACAAGTCGCGCCGGAGGGAAGGGCCGTTGCAGCCACCTCCTGTGATCAGCGATATCGGGCTGATATGTTGTGCATTCTGATTCCCGATCGTACCGGCCAGCACCTCCTTCCGAAACGGCAAGAAGGAGACGTGTTGGTCGCTGTAGGTCCCGATTGTATATTTACGCGTACCCGCCTCCTCATAGCACGCGTAGATATCCCCGAACGGATCAAGTACGTAACAGTTCTGTTTGCCCCTCATGCAGCCGACGGTTTTGGCAGGGCCGCGGCCGGTTTGGGCTTCGGCCAATCTCTGCAGGTCGTGGTAATAGCAGCTTTCCAAGGAACTTACTGCAGGAGCGAGTCGCATCAGTTCCTCGGAGCCGACCGAGCGCTCATAGTGGTGCTCGGCTTCCAGAGCATCAGAACAGTTCTTGGTGCGAGCTGCGTGCACTGTGACATTGTCCGCTCCCAGAATCCTTCGCTGCTCCAACAAGCTGAGGAACGACCTGAAAGACTCTTCGCCGTCATGGTGCATATGGACCCTAATTACCAACGAGACCCCGGTCTCCATCGCCTTCTCGGCATTATCCAACATGCGCATGAATGTCGGACGTCCCCCTTTGAGTACGCGAACCGCGTCGTGAACTGACTTATCGCAACTGAATGACATTTGGAGATTAGAGATCTTTCCGGGAGCTTGTCCGAGAAGATGAAGAAAGGAGTCCAGATAGTACCCATTTGAAATCGCATGGACCGGGGAGCCCCGATCGCCGGCCTTTTGCAGAACGCGCTCGATGGCGTCCATGTTGTGCATCAACAAGGGCTCCCCACCATAGAGCGTGTAGTAGATCTTGTCGGCCTGAACTCCGGGACATAGGTGTTCCAAGTGTCGCTCGAAGATCAGATCCACGTCCCTAGGGCGTAAGCGGGCGTGTTCGAGGGTTTTGCGGAAGTCCTTCTGGAAACAGTAAGTGCAATCCAGATTACAGTAATAGGAGAGAAGCAGCATGATATAGGCGGTTTGCCGATCGAGCCACCGGTTTTGTCGATCGAGCAGGGCCGCGTAACGCCGAAACTGATGCAGTTCTTCCATCTCATCGGCTTCGGTGATGTGGCCCCGAAGCTTCATTATTGAGAGCAATTCCCAGCCCGGCGACGGCGCGTCGTCTCGACGAGCCCCGGATGATTGCCCCGACAAAGCATCAAGAAATTGGAGGAAGGAGCTGCTCACAAGGTCCATGCAGCCGGTAACGCCATTGAAAAGTGCCCCGTATCCTTCCATATCGAGCATTATGGTAAACCGACTCAGCCTCATCCCCAACGCTCCCTCACATGTCACATTGTGACCGCCCTATCACTGTCCGGAGTGATGAGCCGCGAATCCTTGATCTCATACACAACATCGCAATACTCAGTAACTTGATCCGAGTGTGACACGATGAGGACGAACTTGCCGGTGCAGACTCTTCGTATAAGGCCCATGACCTTGCTCGCGTTTTCGTAGTCCAGTCCTGCAGTGGGCTCGTCGATCGCGATGATTGACGCGTTCTTCATCAGAGCGCGGGCCAATGCAATTCTCTTCTTCTGGCCCAGTGACAGATTGGAACCGCCTTGCTCTATGTAGGGACCGGACAATGTGTAATTCTCTCCGGTACTATGAGGACCGGGTTGCCTCAGGAGTCCCCCGAGACCCACTGCTTCGAGAATCTGAAACACTTGATGCGTGGAAACCTCGGTGCGTCCCAGTCGCACGTTCTCCACCAACGTGTCTCCGAAAATAAGGGGCTCCTGTTCGACATACGACGTCAATTGTCGCATTGCTCCCGAGGACACGGCCCGACCGTCCAACGCGATAGAGCCTCCGGTCATCCCGTACAGCCCGCAAACCACTTTTAGTAATGTGGACTTGCCGCTGCCCGATTCGCCCACAATCCCAACGAACTGTCCCTTCTGGATTCGTATGGTAATGTTCTCGAAATTAATCCGATCATGACCCGGATACGAGAAAGATACATTCTCCAACAACAGCATCGACCCCTGTGGAAGGTACTCGGGGGCGGAAGAATCCTCCCTGCTTTTCCGCAACAATTCGTTGATTCGCTGAAGAGCGACCAAACCGCCTTGAGACGAAATGATGTATTCGATCATGAGCCGTAAAGACGGAAACATGTACGCGGAGAATGCGGAAAAGGCGATAAATGATCCCAAATCAAAGACACCCTTGATGATGAGAAACGCGCCGAAAAGAAGAATGAAGATGGGAAGACTGTTGGAAACGAGGCCCGCCGCTGAGTTGGACAACGCGTGGGCCCTCATGAGCTTGTCGCCCGAGGCAACGGATTCCGCCGCCAAACGGGCATATTTGTCGATCACGTAGGCCAAGGAGTGCATCTTGGCAATTTCCGGACCGGCCAGCAGATGCTGGTAAAGGCCCCTGTCGGCCGCCATTGCGTTGTAATACCCTCCCGTGGCGGATCTGATTCTGCGTCCGAAGCGTTTCAGGAGGAACACGTATAGCGGAATGACTCCGAGAGCCACGATGGTGATTTGCCACTGGATAATGGACATTGCTGCGACACACACCAGTATCGTCAGTGCCGCTCTACAAACGGAGATCAATTCCTCGAAAAAAGCCGCCAAGGCCTTTTCCGTGTCGTTGTACACGCGAGCCCCAAGGGTGCCCGGGTCGGTCTCCTGAAGAGAGAGCATCGGCAGTGCAAGCAAGTGCTCGAGGATACCGCGTCTCAGATCATATACCAGCCTGCGACATCGGAGAAATATGACCACTCCTTGCCAATAATGCACAAAACGTTCAAAGACGATTACCACAAGTGCCAAACAGGCCAGGAACGCGATGTGCGAAAAATGGTCTCCCCCTTCAACGAGAAGGTTGACGATCGACTTTGAGATGAACGGAACAGGCAGAATCAGAGCCGTGGACAGCAGGGAAAGAATACCCACCCCAAAAAAGGAGCGGGGGTATTGACCAATGCAATACCTTGCGAATTCGGCCGCCTCTCTCCAACCGACGTTTGCCGAATCGCCGCGCGCTTCCTGCAGCCCAATGGTATCATCCGACATGATTGCTCTCGTTCGCCCTGAATTGCCGGCATCACGAAGATGCGGCAAGCCTGGCGCGTATTTCCTCTGCCGTGTACGGGACGATATGCTTTGAGCCTTGAAATTCCAAGGATGCTCTGTGCAGACCACCGCAATATTGTTTGATGCAGCACGATTCGCACGCGGGGGCATACGCTCGTTGATCGCTCTTGATGGATTGCTTTAGCGGTACGAATGTCTTTCCGTCGGCGGTGCTCACCGCCTTGAAACCTCTTATGTCAAGAAAGTTGAATTTGAAAAAATCCATGCATAGTGCTTCCTTCCCACGGAGGACACATGGCGGGATGTTTTCCACAAACACCCGTTGCCCCTTGTCCTCGAAAATCTCATAGGCATCATCGATTGCGCAGGCCGCTTCATGATAGGAGGCCAGGATCTTGAGGTGATCCTTGGGTGAATCGAGATTGACCACGCAGTAGGAAAGAAGAATGTAATCAGGGCGGAATTCCGATATGAAACGGGCAAATTGGCTTAGTCCGAGATAATTGAGCCGATTCAGTACGTGCACGAAAGAAAGTGTAAAGGATGCATATGATCGGGCCTCTTTCAGGTTGGAAATACCCGTTATCGTTTCCCGGAAGCTCCCTTCGGATCGGGTGATCGCGTCATGGATTCTCTCAGAGTCGGAATGAACAGGTATGTGGAACGCGTCAACACCGGCGACGACCAGCTGTTCAGTCTTCGCTTTTTCATGGAGCACCCGGCCGTTGGTAAAGAGTGTGACAAAGAGCCCATGGTCCTTTAGTTGACGCACAACCTCCCGCAACCCCGAATATAAGGTAGGTTCGCCTCCGCTGATGACTACCCTGTCCCATCCCGTCTCGTTTACCAGTTTAAGTGTTTTCTCGACTATTTCCGCAGGCGTGGCGTGGCCGCGAGGATTCTTCTCATGGTAGCTTTCGTAGCAGAAGATGCAATCGTTGTTACAACAAAGGTCGGGAAGAACCGAAACGTATCCGCCCCTCGCCTGCACCGCCGCATGTGAAGTCATGATCGCTTCCCTTCCAAAGATGCGTAATCGGCCCAAAGGGCGTTCTCTCAGGACGACGTCAAAGGGGCCGTTTGCTCTTGCCCCGACAAAAAGGAAATGGATCGACGGCGTCGCGTCGGGTGAACAAAGATTTCAAGAGAATCAAACGACTTGTCAGCGCGCGACACAACCGACTGAATTATAAGCCAAATCGAGTCGGTTCTGATGTGCGCGGCAACCTACAAACGTCCCGGGCTCCGTCGGTCAGCGCAACTTCCAAAAGGTGTTCGCCAACGTGGAAACCGTATACCTTTGGGATGTTCTCACGGCCTTTCCAATATTGCTTGGCCCCTCTACGGATACTCATGGGCCCGGCACCACGAGGTACCAAGTTTCCAAAGAAAACCCCCTCATCGCTCCGGAGGAAGGACCGGCGACTGCCATGCCCTGATCGTCCGTTCACTGGTTGCTTCAACCGGTCAGCGAATTAGGGGGTCCACCTTCCGCATCTGCAGATTTGCGGGAGAGCGCGGCGTCGACCAAGAAGTTCACGGACCAGGAACCAAAAGGATCTTGGTCGCAACGGAGCGCTCCCCATAGTTGCTCCGCTAAGCGAAGGTTGCTGCTACGCTACCCGACCTTTCCGTCTTCGTGGTGCCTTTTCAGGTCATTACAATGGTCCACGTAGCAAAGGATCTTGGGATCCACAACTCCAAAAATCGCCAGGAGCTGATCCAGCGAAAATTCGCTACCGCCCTTTGAAGGGTCCTTTGTCTGGTCGCTCATGTTCTTCACCCCCTGCATATGATGGCTCAGTATGGTACGAGATGGAGGACCGTGTCAAGAGACGTCAAGAAATGGATTTGACGGCTCCAAAGAAGAGCCGCGTTCGCAGAGACCGTGTCTACTCCTTCGTGCCGATGAAGTCCTTTCTTCGAAAACGCCGCCTGGGGATAAAAACAATCGAGCCCTTTCAGCCCGCTGGAATCTTCTCCGTAAGGCCAAGGCTTTCGCATTCCCCAAACGCAAAATACTATCTCAGTTTCAGTACCTTGGCGTGGTACGAAACGATCGGCAGACTGTACGAAGACCTATTGATTTGGTGTGGCAATAAGCTGTACAAATGTGACCGTGGCGTAATACGCGCAAGACGGAGAAGCGGCCGTTGAGAAACCGTTGTCGGTCTGGAAAGGCACGGAGTCACACATACGGTCCAACCGCCTTCCTCATATAGAAGTGAGGGAATTGTTTCGTCTTCAAGAAGTATGAAAGTGCTTTTGCCGGGACGGCTGCAAGATGTAATACTTTCTCATTGCATTTCCGGCGATAAGCTGAACATGGCCGGGACTTCCACCGTGCATGAGATCGGCTGTCCATCGCATTGGACCTTGATAAAACTGCAATTCTTGAAAGAACTCGAGGCCATCGGATTGATCAGAGTCTGATGTCGGGAATCTCATCCAAATGGTCCAATCGCTCGCGAGAATGAAGATGACAATGAAAACCGATTACTATCTCCACGATCGTCACTATCAGAAGCTCAAGGAGTCCGGAAAGAACGGAAATGACCTTTTCGGCTGTTTGGATGAGCACAAGAAAGAGCTCGAATTCGCGTTCTCGTCACCGTTGTTCAAGCCCGGGAGCAGGATCTTGGAACTCGGGTGCGGTACCGGAGATATCTCCTTGTGGCTGGCTTCGCAGGGCCATGATGTGATCGGCGTGGACATCTCGACCGCGGCAATACACTGGGCAAAGGAAAAAGCGGGCGAGACGGGAATGCGAGTGAAATTCGTTGTGAGCGATGTGTGCCATATGAAAGAATTGGATGATGATTCATTCGACGTAGTAATTGATAGTCATTGTTTTCATTGTATAATCGGTGAAGATCGATCGCGTTTTCTCAAGGGCGCTCGCAGGGTGCTCGTCAGAGGCGGTCTCTTATATATCGCAACCATGTGCGGGGACCCCAACGTCGCCTTAACTCCGGGGCGTCACTTTGACCCGTCTACTCGTGTCTGCTTTTTGGATGACGTGGCCTTCAGGTTTTACGGTAAGAGTGACGACATATTGCAGGAGATACGAGATGCGGATTTCCGAATTCTTGAATGGCGAGTAGAAGAGAGTTTTTCGGAGGACGAGCAGGACACGTTGCTCGTGAATGCCGTTAAACCGTGACCGCTTAGCCGCCGCTCGAAATGGGTAATGCGGTCGTCACGATAGTCACAAGACGACGGAGGGAGCGACATGACGTGCCGACAGCATTGCAGGAAGTTCGACAGCCGCAACCGTTCATGACTCATGCATTGTCTTCCGTGCCTCGCGAGCCCCCGGCCTTGGCGGCGAGCATTGGGACGCTCGCTGAAAGAACGGACGGAATGCGAGTACCCGCACTCACTTCTTCCGCCGGTTTTTCACTCCCCAATAACCTTCACCAGCACTCGTTTTCTCCGGCCGCCATCGAACTCTCCGTAAAAGATCTGTTCCCACGGGCCGAAGTCGAGCCGGCCGTTGGTGATGGCAACCACTACTTCCCGGCCCATGATCTGGCGTTTGAGGTGAGCGTCGCCGTTGTCTTCGCCGGTGCGGTTGTGCAGGTACTGACTGATCGGGGCATGAGGAGCAAGTTTTTCGAGCCACTTCTCGTAATCTTGATGGAGGCCCGACTCGTCATCGTTGATGAACACCGACGCGGTGATGTGCATGGCATTGACCAGGACGAGGCCCTCGGTCACTCCGCTCTCGGCCACGGCCTGCTGCACGTCCGGGGTGATGTTTACGAATTCTCGCCGGCCGCGGATGCTGAACCATAACTCCTTGCGATAGCTTTTCATATGATCTTCTCCCATGCTGTGAACCGAATCTTACCAGAGTCGCATCTCTTCCAGAAAGAACAATGACTTGATCTCCGCTCCCCGAAGGCTGCGCACGAACGCGGACAGGGCCTGCCGCATTTCCTGCAATCCTTTGCTGTTCAACCTCAGGCGAGCGACAACCCCACGCTCCACGGTCAAACCCTTTCGGATGATTGCCAGCGTGTCCGGTGACAGCGGAAGGCTCCGGTCCTCCGAGTCGTTCAGGCAGCCCCGATGACAGGCTCCGCCGTGAATACCGGAGAACAACGCGTCCTCCCCGCGATCAACGGGCTTGCCGCATGCGGGGCACACGTCGAACCGAGGAGCGTATCCGAGCAATGCCAGGAATTGGATTTCATCGAGCATGAAGAGGAGCGAACCGGGATCGGCCTTCTGGAGACTCTCGAGGAACCCGATTAAGAAATCGAAGACGGCAGGCTCGGGATGGCCTTCGGGAAGAAATATCAACCCCAATTCGGAGAAATACGATGCTTTAGCCACTCTCGACAGATCGGCTCTGATACCCAGAAAGCCGTTCATCGCCTGCGCTTCGTCAATCCAGACCAGGTCGTCTCTCTTTCGAGAGCGCAGCGAGAGATCGACCAATGCCAACGGCTCCAGGTGACCTCCAAACCGGACGCGGCTCTTCTTCGCGTTCTTTGCCACGCCGGTCAGACGCCCAAGGTCCCGGGTCAGGAAGACAACCAATTCGTCCGCCTCTCCCCAGTCCTGTTTCCTCAGGATGATGGATTCCACTACGATGCCCTCTCAGGGAATCACCGGAAGAATCGCCTCCGGCAATTCCTCGATGCTTCTGAGGACTCGTCGCGCCCCATTGAGAGCCAACTCCTCCGCGGAAAAGATGGGCCCCGCTACGGCAAAGGCATCGATACATGCGTTGCGGGCCGCGTGAACATCTATGGGCGAGTCCCCCACGTAAACCGTGTTCTCGCAGGTCGTTCCCGCGGAACGCATGAACTCCACGAACATGTCGCCGGCCGGCTTGGCCCTGAACCCGTCCTGAGCCCCGATGATGCGTGCCATGCCGTCCGTCAAGGAGAACTCATCGGCCAGTCTCCTCGCATAGTGTCCGCGTTTGTTCGTCACAACACCTTTGACGATTTTGCCGTCCAGAGATTCGAGTGTCTCGGTCACTCCGGGCATCAGACTCGTCTTCTCGAGGTAGACGGCATCGTAGTAATCCCGGAAGATGGAGATGCCGCGCTCCGCCTCTTCCGGCTTGAGATATGAATGCACGAAATCCTTCAATGAGATTGAAGTCTTGCGCGCGACTTCTTCCACGGTCATCAACGGGTAACCCAGGACGGTGAACATGTGATTGAACGAATCGGTAATGGTTTCAAGGGAATCAATGAGCGTCCCGTCCATGTCAAACGCGATAGCGTCAATGCGCCGGGTGAGCAGGTGCGGTATCTCGCCGAAGCCGTCCGCGCGGATCGCCGGAATCCCCCGGCGGGCACAGTAGACGAACAGTTCATTGAGCGCCACGACAACATCGGCTTCCGCGGCCGCGTGTCTGTCGGATTCACCGTCTCCGATCAAGACGATCTTGTCGTACAGATTCCGGAATCGCTCGACAATGCCGCGTTTACAGGTTCCGCACCGTCCGCATTCCGAGTCCGAATGAGGGCTGCCCAGTGTTACGCGGCCATTGCCGCGAAACTCGAGCCGATTGGCAAAGATCTCAACGTCCCCGATTCCGTGCATGTCCAGCAATGCGTGTATGGTCGCGTCAAAGCCGTCCGAGACGATCTTGACGTCGATCCCCAGTTCCCGTGCCCATTCAAGGAAGGCAGGAAATCCCGGATCCAATTCGGCATGACGTTGCACGAACTCCCGCAATTGTGCCGGGTCCATGCGCATGGTGGGACCTACTTCCTCGTAGACTTCCTTGGAGCCGATCTCACCCCGCATGTACCGCTTGACGTGGAAGCGCCACTCCGAGCCGAGAATATGTTCTCGTACCAGCCTGTTGACGGTGTCCTTTGTCGACACGGTGCCGTCAAAATCACACAGAATCAGGAAGTTGGTACCGGTCGCATTTCTTGTGTTCATGACGGGCACAATCTCATAGGTGCAAGACCGCGTCGTGCGGCTGCACACGCGGCCTCCAAAGGGAACGGCGAAGCACGAACGCGGTCCCGTGTCCTCACGCTCGCGACGCGGCATCAGACCGCGGTCCGAACCGTGGGACGTACGAATCGACCTTCGATTGACTACGATAACGTCCCGGTTTCGACAGACACATCAATGCGGATGCATATCCGAACGGAGTCAATCATTCGTGCCGGTTTCACGAGATCTCTATTACCTCGTACTCACGCACACCGTTGGGGGTTTTCACTTCCACGACGTCATCGACTTCCTTGCCGATGAGAGCCTTGCCGAGCGGCGAAGTGACGGAGATGATGCCTCGGTCCACGTCCGTCTCGTCCTGACCGAGAAGCTTGTACACCTTTTGCTCTCCGGTGTCGACATCCTCAATTTTCACCGAGCACCCGAACACGATGCGATCCGGCGCGGGGCGATTCGACAGGTCTATGATCTCGCAAGCCGAGATCCGTTCCTGAAGGTCCCGTATGCGAGTCTCGATAAGTGACTGTTTCTCCTTCGCATAGGTGTATTCCGCGTTTTCCGAGAGATCGCCGTGGCCAAGGGCCGTTTCGATCTCCTTAATGACGGACGGCCTTTCAACGCGGATCATCCTGTCCAGATCTTCCGTCAGTTTCTTGTGTCCTTCATACGTAATAGGACGCCTTTGAACGGTCATTGTTTCCTCTTGATTCTCTCCCGGCCTACTGATGACGTACGTGACGTCAAGAACGACAAGGCGATGCTCCGTCCAGCGAAATAAGTCGTTGCCCCAACAAAAAAACGGCAACAGCACTCTCGGGCACTGCGCCTCCTGACAGCGGATCCCACCGCCTTTCGATCTACTATTCTCTTGTATCAGAGCACCGTGCACAGGTCAAGCCCATCGCGGAACCGCCCGTGATGCTCAGCCCTGGGAGAAGTATTTCCTCAACGACTCGTGGAGCGTTCCCGCGGCCAAAGTGGCGCAATGAAGGTCTTCCTCGGGGAGCCCCCCGACTTCTTCGGCAATCGCGACATAGTCGATGTCCGCAATCTCTTCCGGCGTCTTGTTCAGTGCCAACCGGGCAGCCGCGGCCCCGCAGTCGTTGCTGAACCGGCATCCGTCGGTCCAGAACTTGGCATCCACCACACGTCCATCCTTGAACCTGAGAGAGATCTGCATCGCATCGCCACAACTCCCTCGCAGGCACGCGATCGCGTCGGGAGCGTCCATGGTTCCGAAATCCGGGTTCCATTTCTGCAGGATAAGCACCCACACGCCCACGATGACGAAGATGACGGCCGCGGCCGATGCGAGATTAAACCACGGCATGGTGTAAAAGAATGTCGAGTCCATGGATGCGTATAATACACCGGTTTGCCGAAAAAGCTAAGTGCGTGTGTGTACAAATCCGCGCCGTACTCACGAGAGGGATAACCAATGCAGTCGTAGGGCGGGCTGTGCCCGCCGCCTCAGCAAGACCGGGCAGAGCCTGGGAACGGGAGGAAAAACTGCTGCTTAAGGTTCGGGGATCTCTTCTCCGGTCCGGTCCACCCCGTACCCCCCCAGCGCGAGAACCCTCTCCTTGAACGATGCGCCTCGTATCGTCTCGAGGAGAGTCACGATCTTTTCGTCATTCAGGTACTTTTCGGGAATCACCAGATCGTACTGCTCCACAGCCACGGGGACGAAATCGAGACCAAGCGCTCGAGCCGCAGCCAACACACCCATGCCGACATCGGCCACTCCCGAAAGCACGGCCACGGCCACGGTCGTATGAGTGTACTCCTCCAACTCGTAGCCTCTTATGGAGGACGGATCGATACCGGCCTTATCGAGATGGTGGTCCAGTAAAACCCGCGTGCCCGCGCCGGCCTGACGGTTCACAAAGGTCACGTCTTCGCGGGTGAGGTCCATAAAGGTACGGATCGACTTGGGATTTCCCTTGGGCACGATGAACCCTTGCTCGCGCATTACTCCGTGGAAGACCTTCACCGCGATTTCGGGAAGGTATTTCTTGATGTAAGACCAATTGTACGTTCCGGTCTCCTCATCGAGAAGATGCGAAGTGGCGACATGTGCATTGTCCTTCTTCAACGCGAGCAAACCGCCCAGGCTGCCTACATGGCTCGACGAGAGGAAGACGTCTCTGGGAATAAGTTCGTCGGCCAACACGTCCAGGGTCAGATCGTGACTCCCGATGACCACCACGGTTCGGTCGATTCGTGCCGGCGTGCGAAGCAATTCCACCGTGACTTCGGCCCCCTGTTCGACTCCCTCACTCCGCGAAGGGATCCGCAAGATTCCGTCCGCCCTGGTGAGCGTGGTGATGGAACCCGCGCCTCTCGGAAGGGAGGCTGCAACCTGTTTTTCGCCCACTTTTCCCAGCTTTACACGGAAGAACTCTTCTCTGCCCAACTTCGAAGGGATCTTCCGGGCCGTGACGGCCGTCGTCACCGGGCGGTGATGCCGGGGAAGGCCCTGCATGGCTTCGAGAACGGGCAGCCCGAACGATTCAAAGGAGAGGATCGCGGACACGGGATAGCCGGGATTGCCCATCACGGGCTTGTCTTGCACCACGCCGAGGATCGTGGGCTTGCCGGGCATCATGGCGACGCCGTGCACGAGCACCTCGCCGAGATCGCGGATGGCCGCGGCGGTGTAATCTTCGCTCCCCGCGGAAGAGCCGGCGTTTATCACGATAAGGTTCGCGTCGGATCGGACGCTCTCTTCCAGAACCGCTTTGATGGATTCAAAGTCATCGGCCACAATCTCATGCCTGACCGCAACGCCGCCGGCCTGTTCGACGAGGCCCGCCAACACGACCGAGTTGAACTCCGGCGTGAGGCCGTGAGGAGGTCCCGTCTCTCCCATCTTGTCGATGGGAACCAGCTCGGACCCGGTCGGCACAATGATTACTCTCGGCCTGGCCGTGACATTGACGGAAACGACTCCTCCGGCAAGAAGCGCGCCCATGTCGTACGGAGTGATCTGATGGCGGCCCGGAAGGATCATTTCCGAAGCTACGAAATCTTCGCCGACCTTGCGGACGTTTTGCCACGGAACCAACGCCTGATCGATCTCGAAGGTATCCTCGTCGACGAAGTTCACATTCTCGATCATGACCACCGCGTCGGTCTCCGGAGGCAACGGACGCCCGGTATTCACCGGCCGAGCCTGCGTGCCCACATGCAGGCGGACGAGGTTGTCCGGCCCCGCCCCGAACGTGTCCCGCGCGCTGACGGCAAACCCGTCCATCGCGGCGGTGTGGAAACCGGGCGATGAGACCCGTGCAAAGACGGGTTCTGCCGTTACCCGGCCTCGGGATTGGGCTGTACTGACGGTTTCAGACGCGGGAAAGTTTCTCTTGTCGAGACGATTCAAAAAGATCGCCAGAGCTTCCTCGGGCGACTTCATGTCCAGATAGATATTCCTTCTCAAGGTGTTCCTCGATCCAGTTGGAGAAGAGATTCACGGTCACGTGATCCCCTCGGTACAGTCCTTCGCAATCCTCTTGAATACAGATGTAGCCGTGTGCCCGGACCATGGCCGAGATCATCCCTGATTTTCCCAGTACCGGGGTCGCGGTAATCGCGTGCCCCTCGCCCTGGAGGCGTACGCGCACAAAATCCATTCGCCCTTCCCTTGAGGGATGGTTGCGCGTAAGGCGTGCCGTGACCGTGGGGCGAAGAAACGGATTGACCACGTCCTCTCCCCCCAGCCGTCGGATGAGCGGCACCACGAACTGTTCAAAGCAGACCAGGGCGCTCGCCGGATGGCCCGGAAGACCCACTACCGGTTTGGAGCCGACTCGGGCCAGGATGAGAGGCTTTCCCGGCGACACGGAAACCCCGTGTATGAGGATCTCCGAATCGTCGTAAGCCTGGATTGCCTCAATGACGTAGTCGCGACTGCCCATCGAACTCCCGCCGGATACGATGACCATATCGGCCGACCCAAGGCCGTGGTCGATCGTCGCAGCGAGCACGTCGAGTCTGTCCGGCGCGATGCCCACCCACACGGGTACGGCATGGGCTTCGATTACGGACGCATGTATGGTGTGGCGGTTCACGTCTCTCATGCAGCCCGACGGCGGCACCTGATCGATGGGTACGATCTCGTCGCCGGAACTGATGACGGCCACCGCGGGCCTGCGAAAGACCTTCACCGAAGATCGTCCCATTGCCGCGAGCAAACCGAGATCCTGAGGCCTCAGCCGGTGGCCGACTCCCACAAGCGTATCGCCGGCCTTGAAATCCTCTCCCCTGCGCACCACGTTGTCGAAGGGCGCGACTGCCTTGAGGATTTCGATAGTGTCCCGGTCGACTTCTTCGGTGTGCTCGACCATCACCACCGCGTCCGCGTCGGAGGGCAGGCCCCCACCAGTCCATATGCGAACCGCTTCCCCGCGGCGAAGCGTAATGTCGACCAGTTCGCCCATGAGGACTTCGCCGACCACCCGGCACAGAGCAGGCGAGGACTCGCCCGCACCGAACGTGTCCGAGGCTCGAACCGCGAAGCCGTCCATGGTGGAGCGGTTGAACGCAGGAGTGTCTTCGGAAGCCCTAATAGGCTCTGAAAGAACCCTGAACAGCGCTCCGTCGATCGCGACATCTTCCGAGTCCAAGCGGCTGAATCCCCTGAGCACACGTCGAGCGTCTTGGGGGGAGGCCACCCGTAGAAAAGGCTTAATCATGTTCGTTCTCTTGGTTCGGGGGTACGACTTGTACGATCAGAAATACTATACCAACGAACAAGGATTATGTCAAAATTGTCTGAATGAAATCGCCCCCTCATTGAAAATTTGTCAGGGTCCGGTGACCCAATTTGCACGACAACGGCACCTCCCAGGGAACTCCAGGGTGCCGTCTCTTTCCTTACGCGGGGTAGGGGGGCGGCCGGAGTCGTCGTTGCCGGCGGGTAACTTCCCGAAAAGACGCACGGTCATGACAGGAACAATTTTCACGAGCGTTTTTGCTCCGCGATCTGGTATGCTTCTTACTCCCCTTGCCCTATCCCGTATCCCGGGCCCACGGAAGGAAGGTGAAAATGGACGGAGATCTTGCGCAAAAAGTGCTGAGGTACAGATGGGGCATCTTCTGGATCATGGCCGTGGCGTACGTCTTTGTCTACTTTCACCGACTGTGCCCCGCGGTGGTGGCTCTGGATCTCCAGAAGTCGCTCAACGTTTCGGGAGGAGCCGTCGGGCTCCTGGCGTCGGCCTATTTCTATCCCTACGCGCTGATGCAGTTTCCCGCAGGACTGCTGTCCGACTCTCTGGGACCCCGTAAGACCGTTACTCTGTTCCTTATCGTGGCCGGGATCGGCAGCATCCTCCTCGGTCTCGCCCCAGGGATATCGTCCGCGGTTGCGGCAAGGGTTCTGGTCGGGTTGGGAGTGTCCATGGTCTTCATCCCGGCCATGAAGATATTTTCTCAATGGTTCCGAGTCAGCGAGTTCGCGTTCATGGCGGCCCTCTTGAATGCCATGGGCGGAGCGGGCGCGTTGATCGCGGCCACTCCCTTGGCATGGATGACCGGATCGGTGGGATGGCGGGCATCGTTCGAAATCATTGGAGCCGGCACCCTCTTGATCGCCGTCGCAGTATGGATGTTTGTACGTAACAGGCCGCGCGACATGGGGTGGCCCTCCCTGGCCGAGATCGATCATACGGGGCCGGGAAAAGCTGCGAAGCCGCAAGAGATTCCCCTTTGGGAGGGCGCAAGACGTGTTGTGGGCGAGAAATTTTTCTGGCCCGTCGCGGTGTGGTTCTTTTTCATGATGTGTGTGTTTTTCGGATTTGCCGGCATGTGGGCCGGGCCCTATTTCATGCATACCTATGGGATGACCAGAGCGGACGCCGGCGCTGTGCTGAACATGACCGCAGTGGGGATGATCTTCGGCAGCCCGTTTATGAGCTACCTTTCCGACAGGGTCTTCTTCAGCCGCAAGGTGGTCCTCATGCTGTTCTCCGGGGTCCTCACCGCCCTGATGCTGCTGCTCAACCTCTTCCCTCAAGGGCTCCCGATCTCGGCACTCTATGGCTTCATGTTCTTGCTTGCAGTGTCGGGATCGGCCATAGTGGTGATCGGATTTACGACGACAAAAGAGTTGTTTCCGGTCGAGATCGCAGGCACTTCCGTGGGAGCCGTCAATCTATTTCCGTTTCTGGGCGGCGCGGTGTCCCAACCGTTACTGGGTCGCATACTCGACGCGTATCCCAAGACCGCGGCCGGAGGATATTCTCCGGAAGGTTACCAGGCGATGCTGCTCGTGCTGCTGGGAGCAGCTGCGACGGCTCTTGTCTGCACGTTCTTCATGAAAGAGACCTTTCCGCTGCCCAGGAGAATAAGGACCGCTTCATAGACCGGACGCGTGTGGACATTCGTGAGGAGATCATGCCTTGGTGGGCCTTTGCATACGTCATCGTGTTGGCCGGAGTCGGCGTCATAGGAGTCATTGACGATCTCAGGCAAGAGGAACCCCCCTGGTACATCGCACTGGGTGTCGCATCGGCCCTCTTCACGCTCATTTTCGTGGTTGCATGGTGGCATGCCCCCCTGGCCGAAGCCCTGGGAAAACACGTGTTGCCCATGCTGTTGGCGGCCGTCGCGTTCTACACCATATCCGCCAAGGAAGATTTGCGAAAACTGAAGTCGGACCCCGAGTACGCTGCGCAAAGACACGCCTGGATCCCCGTCTCCGCGGTCATCTTGGTGGTCATCATTCAAATCCCGGCCTATTATTGTGCGGTGGGGCTGAGCGTCAGAGCCTGGTTCGGCGTCCCCAACTGAGTACTGCGCGGCGCAAGCCGAGTCACGTATCATGACTTCTTGCCGTGGCGGAAACGGCGAACGAGAAGTCTCCGGGCCCGGAGGGCCGGCTTCCGGAGGAATATACCGAGGCGCGATCGGCTTCGCGGGGCGCGCCTCGGTCCGTCACGTTTTGAGAAGTGACGCTGCCCGCCCGAATTCACGCCCCCAGGGGAATGCCTGCCGGGATTACGTACCCGAACACATGAATCACGATACTGAATCCCGCATACTTGTGGTTCGCCCGGGCGCGCTCGGCGATACCATCCTGGGAATTCCTCTCCTGGAATCCATAAGGAATATACATCCCGGTGCGTCCTTCACGGTCGTGGGGAACGGCCGGTACCGCTTCCTGATGCCCCGAGACATGGAGTTCCAGTCCGTCGATCACCCGGACCAACTTTGGTTGTTCGGTTCGGGAGAGGCAAAGTGGAGTCCCCCTGCACGGCGATTCGGAAAAGCCTACCTTGTTCTCACACGCCCCGATATTGTGGCCGAAAATCTGAAGAGGGCGGGGACCCGCTCCATCGTTCATGTTGCTTCCAGACCGTCCGCGGGCATCCATGTCGTCGAGCACTTGCATCACGGTCTGGGGGCCGCGGTTCCTGCACGAAAATCGGTCTTGACGCATCTGGCCCAAGGCGAAAGAAAACCCCTGCTCTGGATCCATCCCGGCAGCGGCGGGCCGGGAAAGTGTGTTCCCCTGCACGAGATGCGTGCGTTGGCAGAGAAGCTGAGAAACGGTTTTGGGTGGGACGCGGCGGTGACCGCGGGTGAAGAGGACGAATTCCTCAAGGACCATGCCGCATGGCCGCGTCTCATCGCCGCAGCCCGAACTCAACTACTGGAAAACCGGCCCTTGGAGGAACTCTGTGGGACTCTCGGACGCGCAGGACTCTTCCTCGGCAACGACTCGGGGATCGGTCATTTGGCTGCAAATCTGGGAGTTCCCTCCGCTGTTCTCTTCGTATCCACCGATCCGGTCCAGTGGGCTCCCTGGGTGCCCGACCAGCAGATCAAAACCATCGACCTTCGAACGCGTGAACTTACTGCAGAGGTCCTTCGAGCTGTTGCCGACGCGTTGGTATCGTGGATCAATGGAACTCGCTGAACGGCATGCGGTTCGTCGCGGAGGCGTGAGGGAGCGATCGAATTGAAACACGGACCGACTTGAACATAATCCCATAACTCATCGACATTAGTGCATTTAACCCTAGACCAGAAGGTCGGGGTCCGGGGGGGCGAGAAGGGCGATGAGTACGCGCGTACGCGGTGGTCTTTGCGGCGGGGCGACACGCGTACGGGGGTGATCCCGCGGGTGATTCTTGAGGGGATTCTCGGCACTGGGAGCGGCCGCTGTGGAATCGGAGAGGGCGTTTGTGAGAGGTTGGGGGAGTGCGGGCAGATAGTCGGAGCGCTGAAGCAACGGTGCTTTATCGTGACAAACCAGGTCTAATTAAAACAACATGTTAGCAATATTATCTCAAGTGAATTATTGAAAAAAGTGTCCTTAATTCATACTGATTCTAGGTTATTATGATAAATCTTGGATACTCAACAAGATTTGTCTTGACAACAAAAAGATGACAGGTAATCCTCAGTGGTAACAGAAAGTTGTCTCTGGGAGGGACGGAATGAAATCAAGAAACCTTCTTATGGTATTGGTATGCCTAGTGTTTGCTACAGCAATCTGCACGGCGGACGCGTGGGCGCTCACCTTTAAACACGCCTCGTTCGATCAAAATCAAGAAGACCTCTTCGCACCAAAAACCGCCATTCCGAAGCAGATCGCAAAGGTCCGCGTAACCGGGACGCCCTATCCGCGGTACATCTACAAGGTGAAACCGAAAAGGATCGTCAAATGCCGTCCTGAAGCGGAATATGATCCGGCGCTTCAGGACCCGTACCGTCTCGGCAGTCAGTGCCTCCTGCCCATGGCGCGGCCAAAGGGCTGGGAAATGAATGCCGCGGCATTTTTTGCCAGAATGAAGGGCACGGTGCGCTATGTGCGGGGAAATATCGGTTATGGCTACCAATACGGCATATACGGGCAGGATGTGGATCTGAACAGCGATCTCGGCGTGCCCGACCACGGCGTCGTTCCCGAATTCTCGGCAACGTACCGGTTCAAGCCCAACTGGTCCCTGAGGTACTCCATCATGCCCATGAGTATGGAGAACACGCACAATCCCAGCCGGTCCTTCGTGTTCGGCAGCAACCAATTCAACACGTTTCAGAACAGCAAAGTGAAATGGGAACGACTCGTCCAGCACGCGGGAATAGTCTACGATCCGGTGAAGACCTACCGTTCGCGAATCAGCATATTCACCGACTATGTGCGGGTGGACGATAAGATCTCCTTCATCAACTTGGGGTGCTGCGGCGACACGTGGGATGAGTCCATGAACATGGCAATGGCGGGCCTGGAATTCGAAAGATGCCTGAGAACGGGAAGGATCAACAACACGCTGTCAATGGTATGTAAGGCCGGCGTAGGGTTCCTGGACGAGGCATTCGCATCGGAGGTCATGACCGGCCTCAAGTACAGCATTCCTCTGAACAACGGTCGCCGGGGGTACATTACGGGCGCTTACCGGTTTGCCACCTACAAGAAGGGCTATAGTGACGTCAAGTCCCTGGATGTGGCCATGGAAGGCGCAAGCATCCAAATGGGATTCGTCTTCTAATACCGAACACGCGGGGTGCCGGACCGGTGGAGGGATCCGGCGCTTTCCCCCGATTTTTCCTGCGGCCTGTCACGGACGGCCAAGACCACTGTCCCGATAAGCGAGCACGTTCCGACTTCAAATCGAGTGCGCCCTCTCTGAATAGACAGTTTCATTGGTCGTCAGTGCATATGCAAGTTTCTCGAAGCCCGACCGGATTCAGGCCGTTCCCTCCCAGCTCGACTCGACCGGTCGGGCTTTTTTTTTGTACTACCGGATTCCCGTTCCGACGCCTCTCATGTCACCGGCGGTAACATTGCGCAGCGTTCCTTCCCCACGGAGATGTGTCGTGGTCTCTTTTCATGCGTATTCTCAGGGTAGGACCGCCCCGGCAGAGGGAGTGGAATTCGGGCGACACTTGATTTTTGCGCGGAGAAGATCAACACTATGTAGGGAATACCGGGCCGATGCGCGGCGGACATTGCGAGACGAACGGTTTGCGTGTCGGGGGACCGCGTTCGGTACTGCAACAACCGGCGAGACACGTTTCAGAGGGGTCCGGACCGTATGCCGGCCGGACGCGTGAACTTCCACGCGAATGCCGGGTTTGGCGCCCGGTCTCAAGGCGTACCGAGAGTCCGTGACTGCGGCGCGGACGGTTCTCCGCATGTTGGTTTGATCGCGTATGTCGCAATGCGACTCTCACGGAAGGATGGTCGGATCCATGTCCTTGAAGGATCAAGTGCTCACCACAGTGATCGACCAGCCGGGAATATCGAGAGATCGGCTGTGCGATCTGTTCGACTTGACCGATTACCGATTGAACCGGGTGTTGAGGCAGCTGGTGAGGGATTTTTCCGGTAAGACCATCGTCCACTCTCGAGAACACGGTGTGTGGATTGTCGATGTGGACCCAGAGCGGTGTTCCGGAATGATCTGGCATGGGATTGAAGCCGGCGGTTATCACCAGTGTCTCAACACTCGCGACTTTGCCGACGGTTGTTGCTATGAGCACTCTCAATGCGAAAGCCCCTCCATGACGGCCTTCTTGAGGACACTTGCGTACCTGGTAGGCCCCGCGGAACCAACGGCTCACAGCGTGTCCGGGCTGAACCTTTCAGAGGTCGAACGGCTTGTTGACGGACTGAAGAACATCAGTCCCATGACTTTGAAAGATGCACGCAACAAGGCAAAATACACTCGGCTTCTCGGGGCGGGCCTTGCCATGCTGAAGTGGAAGCTTCAGCAGCGACGAGATCGCTCGGAGAACTGGATACCGCCCGAATTCAGAGATCGGCATGCCCGGTCCTCGGTAAACCCCTTCGAGTACAGCTTGAAGAAGCACTTCGAACTGCTCCAGGTGCCCACGGACTCGGCAAAGCATGAGGTCCTGAAGGCCTGGAAGAAACTGTGCCTCCGTTTTCATCCTGACATGGAAGGGGGGGACGAGGACAAGATGAAGCAGATCAATTCCGCAAAGGAGTGGATCTTTCGGATACGTCGTTGGGATTGACGTTCTCGGTTCGAGCCGTTGACGGAGAACGCGTCCGAGTGGGAATCGGAGCCCATGATCCCGGTGGCGCGCAGACTTCAAGGGCCGAGACAAGAAAAGGGGACACCAATTGCCTTGGTGTCCCCTCTCTTACATCTATAACAATCAGGTGCGCGGCCGTCTTACCAATAGGTTCCAAAAAAGCCGTTCCCGGCTTCCGCCATGAAGTCCATGCGAGCGGTCTTCTCTTTCTGGGCCATGGGCGAGTACCTGCGCGGGGAACCGTGGCCGAATCCCATCGGGCGATGGTGCCCCATGCCGTATGCGGGCATCCCCGGAGGCGGTCCCATGATGTACGGCGGCACGGAGATGGGCGGAGCGCACGCAATACGCGGCGGACCACACACCGGCCGCGGGCCGCACTTCGGTCGGCAGGCCAGGCTGTCGATCAAGCAGTCCGCAACCTTGAACGGAAGCGCAATCACGCCGGTTACCAGAGAGACCGCGCCGTTGCAGATCTGAGCCAAGGGATTAGGCTTGCACCGGGGGGGTGGACAAGGGGGCGGCGGACACATGGGAGGCCCGCAGGGCGGCGGTGCAGCCATCATCATCGGAGGCGGACACATCTGTGGCAGACAATAGTTCGGTCCGCACATCGGGGGGGCGCAAGGACCTCCCGCATTTACTTGGCCCGCGGCGGCCCCGATCAACAGGACCGTTATGGCGAGGGCGCACGTGAGAAGTTTCTGACTCATTCCACACTCCTTATGTCCGAAGGCCGCGGCATCCAACGTGCCGTGAAGCCTCCGCAACGAAAAGACAACCGATTACACGTACCGCGAAGATTCACCGTACCACGGCGTGCGGACTCTCCGCTCAGACCGTGACGCTGATCCCCATCTTCGGCAAGCCGTATCGATGTTCGTCACGTTAGCAAATCCTCCGTGCAACTGTCAATGAAGAAAATGTCGTGACGGCACCGCAATGGTGTCCCCGTTCTTCATCCATTGGATACGGCGGGACCTTACTTCTCGTCGCTCTGCTCCTCCCGCCGTTTTTCGTCCTGCAGTTCCAGATCGGTTTTCTTGGGGAAGCCCACCCGGCCGCACCCAAAGTCCAGTGAAGGAACGGTGCCGAGCTCCTGCACGATTCTCTGTCGCGGACCACGCTTTCCGGACTCCCATTGCTGTACGAACATGTCGAGAATCGGCTCGTGGTTCTTGTCGAACCGAATCTTGCCTCGGGGACCGTCGATCTCCGTTTGTTCAATGAACTTGATAAGGTTTTCGGTCTCTCCGTTTGCAGCATTGCCCGATTCCGCGGCCTTGAAGACGATGGAGGCCGTGTCGTATCCCTCGGCCGCCCGGACCGCATTGGTGACGCGTGTGCCGGTATGCTTCTCCACTTTCCGCGCAAACGCCGCGGCATCTCTGAGCGTTCCCAGGGTCTTCACTCCAAAACCCGCGTCGCCCATGCTCGTGAGAGGCTCGGGGTAGCATGTGAGAGATTCGGGTCCGACAACCGGCTTGCCGAGTCCCGGTGAGGCACTTTGAACCGCTTTGAGAAACGCTTCGGCAGTCCCGCCGCGAAACGAGGCAAACACGAAATCCGCATTCGACTTTCTTATGGAGTTCAAGAGGGGTTCCGTGTCCTTTCCGTCGGTGCGTACCATTTCTCTGTCTGCGAACTGTCCCCCGGCCCGCTCGAATCCGTAGGCAAAGAAGTCGGCCTGCTCATTGCCTTGTGAGTCGTCAACCCCGGTGATGAAGACCTTCCGACCCAGGTTGGTCAACGACCAGGGCGCCAGAGGTCTCGCGGACTGATAGGTGTTGGCGCCAAGTCTGAAGGCTCCCGGAATACACATCTCTCCACTCACCAGTCGCACCGCGGGGTTGGTGACGAAGAGCACGACCTTCCCGGGTGGGATGCCGTGAATACACTTCTCGGATCCGGAAAGTGTAGGAGGGCTTACCAAGAAACGAACCTCATGCTTCATGACAAGCTCGGCCAGCCCCGTGAGCGTCTCTTTGCCGTTGCTTCCTGCGCTCTTCTTCAATATCTCCACGGAGGAAACTTTGTTTTCCATCAGGAACAACTCAAACCCGGCAATCAGAGACTCGGCCTCGGCCGCAAAGGCGGTGTCCTCCGGTACGATGAAGCCCACAAGGATCTTGAACTGTGCGTGCGCTTCGGGACGTCTCAACAAGAAACTCCCTGCGACCGCGCCCGCGGCGATCAAGAACGCACGACGGGTGAGGAGAGGGCGTTCGGGGAACCGGTCGTTCCCTGCATCGCACGAGGAGCGCACAGTGGAGCGCAAGTCCCGCCGGTGCCGTTCGGCCTGATTTCGGGTCACTTCTGTTCGGAATGTCATGGTGGTTCCTTGTCGGTCATTGTCCGTAAAATCCTCTCCTTGCGCCGGCATCCTACCCTAAAGCTTATCGCGTGTAAAGAAGCGGGTAGATCACTTCGTCGTGTGAGCGAACTTCGCGTCCATGGTTGTCACGGCGAATTGCCCGATGGGGTGCGCGACACGGAGCGCGCGATTACGAATTTGTGGGACAGGGCGCGTTGTCGAGGCTCCGGCGGTTGACAGAGATCGCTTAGTGATTTACCTGTTAGGTAAATTACGTCTCGGTGAACGAAACACAGGCCGGCGGGCTCACCAACGTTACCCGCACAAGGAGCAGAGCATGCGCGCGGACAAATTCACTCTGAAATCTCAGGAAGCGCTCGAGATGGCGCAGGATGTGGCGGCCAAGAGGGGAAACCCGCAGGTTGACACGGATCACCTCCTCCTCGCGTTGTTGTCGGATCCCGAGGGCATCTGTGTGGAGATACTGAAGAAGCTGGGCGCGGATCCGGACAGGATACGAAGCGAGGTCGTTGCTGCGGTGGAAAAGATGCCCCGGCAGTCGGGAGCTTCCGCGGATCGATATTTCTCGAACCAACTCAGAGCCGTGCTTGAGTCATCGTTCAAGGAGATGGAGCAACTCAAGGACGAGTACGTCTCCGTTGAGCACCTCCTCATAGCCCTGACGGAGGCCTCGGGAAGCAATTCGGCTCGCATACTGGGCCGGTACGGCGTTTCAAAGGAAAAGATCTACACGGTCCTGACCGACATTCGAGGAACCCAACGGGTAACTGATCAATCACCCGAAGAGAAGTATCAGGCACTCAAGCGATTTACCAAGGACCTCACGGAACTGGCACGCAAAGGCAAGCTCGATCCGGTGATCGGCCGAGACGACGAGATCAGGAGGATCATTCAGGTCCTCTCAAGAAGAACCAAAAACAATCCGGTACTGATCGGCGACCCCGGCGTGGGTAAGACGGCCATTGTGGAAGGGCTTGCAGGCCGCATCGTTGCCGGTGACATTCCGGAAACCCTTAAGGGTAAACGGGTCCTGGCGCTGGACATCGGGCAGCTGATTGCAGGGGCCAAGTATCGCGGTGAGTTCGAGGACCGGCTCAAGGCCGTTCTCAAGGAGATTACCACGGCCGCGGGGGAGATCGTTCTGTTCATCGATGAGATGCACACTCTGGTGGGCGCGGGAGCTGCGGAAGGCGCGGTCGATGCGTCCAACATGCTCAAGCCGGCTTTGGCGAGGGGAGAGCTGCGTGCGGTAGGCGCGACGACCGTCAATGAGTATCGCAAGCACATTGAAAAGGACGCTGCTCTGGAGCGGAGATTTCAGCCGATCTATGTGGCCGAGCCGTCGGTGGAAGACTCCATCTCCATCCTGAGAGGACTCAAGGAGCGCTATGAATTGCACCATGGGGTGCGCATTCAGGACGGAGCAATCATTGCCGCGGTAACCCTGTCGAACCGGTACATCACGGACCGGTTTCTCCCCGACAAAGCCATCGATCTCATTGACGAGGCGTCATCGAGATTGCGGATAGAAATCGACTCCATGCCCACGGAAATTGATGAAATCGAGCGGAGAATCATCCAGCTTCAGATCGAGCAACAAGCGCTCAACAAGGAATCGGACGATGCGAGCAGAGAGCGCCTGGAGAAAGTAGGCGAACAGATACGGAAGTTGACCGCGGAGGCCGATGTACTCAAAGAGAAGTGGCAGAAAGAGAAGAAAATCATCCACGAGATCCAGACCCTCAAGGAACGCTACGAGCGCGCCAAGGTCGAGGGCTCCCAGGCGGAGAGGGAGGGCAATCTGGCAAGGGCCGCGGAACTCAAGTACGGCATGATCATCGCGCTCGAGAACGACATCAAGGAAAGAAACGAGCAGCTTGCGGAAATTCAAAGGGACGGCGGCTTGCTCAAGGAGGAGGTCGGTCCGGAAGACGTGGCCGAGGTGGTCGCCAAGTGGACCGGCATACCGGTGTCCAAGATGCTGGAAGGCGAAGTGGACAAGCTGCTCTCCATGGAACAGCGGATCGCCAAACGGGTCGTGGGCCAGGAAGAAGCGATCCGCGCAGTCGCGGACGCGGTGAGAAGAGCACGGTCAGGATTGCAGGATCCGAATCGTCCCATAGGATCGTTCATCTTCATGGGGCCTACCGGCGTTGGGAAGACCGAGTTGGCCCGTGCTCTGGCGGAGTTCCTCTTCGACGACGAGCAGGCCATGGTGCGGGTGGACATGTCCGAATACATGGAACGGCATTCCGTGGCCAGACTCATCGGAGCGCCTCCAGGGTATGTGGGATATGAGGAAGGCGGGTACCTCACCGAAGCCGTACGCCGTCGCCCCTATTCCGTGCTGCTCTTCGACGAGGTCGAAAAGGCTCACCCGGAGGTGTTCAACGCGATGCTGCAGATCCTGGACGACGGAAGGCTTACCGATGGGAAGGGACGCACGGTGGACTTCAAGAACACGATCATCATCATGACGTCCAATATAGGTTCCGCACAGATACGGGACTTTGCGGGGAGAGACGAAGAGGCCATGAGGACCGCGGTGATGGATGCGTTGAGGCACCACTTCAGGCCGGAATTTCTGAACCGCCTGGACGACGTGATCATGTTCCATGCCCTTGACCGGGACCAGATCAAGGACATCGTGGATATCCAGATAGGCCGTCTCAACAAGCGATTGGCCGACAACAAGCTCACGTTGGTGCTGGAACCCAAAGCTCGTGACGTACTGGCCGCCGAGGGGTTCGACCCCGCGTACGGAGCACGGCCGTTGAAGCGGGCCATCCAGCGGCTCATTGAAAACCCGCTGGCAATGGAGATACTCAGCGGGAAGTTCCAACCGGGCCAGACCATTGAGGCGGAAGCTGACGGCGATAAGCTAAGGTTTGTGGCCGCGCCTACTTGATAGCTTCTCGTACAGGGCTTCGGCCCTGGTACGGGACCGATCGTGAATTACGTAGGGCGGGACGCGCGCCCCACTGGGACGAAGCCAACCTTGCGGCTCGGAACTCTTTGCAGTGGGCCGACGGTCGCGTTGAGAGCGCGATCCACATGATGTGACACAAGGACAAACGGCTGTCGCCGACTGAGGGCCTTCATGGATGAGGCACGTGCGGTGATGGGGGGCTGGGAGATCCTCGAGGCGACTGAGAAGTAGATTACAGTGGTGACTTGGATGATGCCACACGTGCGGTGAAGGATCCGTTTCTTCGCGTTCCATTGACTGGATGTCCGGGACTTCTTTCATACCGTTTGATCAAGACCGGTCTCTTCCTTCATTCTTGGCGAGTATGTGACGGTGAGGTCTCGCAGGAGGGCTGAAGGCACAGGATTGGAGACTTCGAACGCGGTTTCAGGACAGAAATCTATCTCTCCGGGCCACTCAAGTCCTCCTAGATCCTGCTGAACCGCGACTTGAGAGAATACCTGCCAGTCGTCGATCTCGGCCCAAACGCCTCCCTTTTCAATGTAGGGCTTCATATCAAGAAGCTTGACGTGACCAGACTCAAAGAAGAGAAGAACATTATGATCCGGTAATGGAGTTGCCTTTACGATACGGTTCATCATTCGATCGTCTCCTACGGTATTCGTCTGACTCTTTGTCCCTGTCTGGCTTGGTGCCACGACTCCATCAATTGATCTCTTCTTGGCTCCATCCATTCTCTTACGGCTCTGTAGCACTTCGCCGGAATCGCGTCACCCAAGAGTTCAAGAGTCTCGATGGCGATCCAGGTCCAGTGGTCGTCATCGCACCAAACATGCACATGAGGAGGTCCGTGATCCTCATTGTAGTAGAGATTGATCTTGATACCTCCCAACTGGGCCACAACAGGCACGATTCGCCTCCCCGGAATCAGCTTCAATTCCGATGTTTCCATCTCAGAAGCCGTCTGTCAACCCGTCGGTAAAGCGGTATCATTGTCCTCGTCGAAGTGCGGAAGTCAAGAAACGAGACGCCGCAATAAGTGACCGTGTATTGCGGAGTCATTACAGCAAACCACCCGGCAGCAAATTGCCTCCTCGAAAGTGCGTTTGCATGAGACTCTTCAGCTCGGCTGCACCACTCCCGGTTCAGAAAACGCATCCTCGCCGCTCTCGGCAAATCGGACTTTATCGTAGACATCTCGAAGAACGAGATCGCAGCCGATGGACTCGAGCCGGACCGTGTCATCTAGATCGCTTGCTTCCGAGAGCAGCCACTGTGCGCCTTTCCGCACGAACGACTCGATCCGGACTTTGTCCTGTGACACGAGGACATATTCCTGAAGTGACTCCAGCCGCCTGTAATGGGCAAATTTCTCGCCGCGATCGTAGGCTTCGGTCGAGGGAGAAAGAACCTCGACAATCACGGTGGGATTGAGCAGCGTATCGGCATGCTCGTCGTCAAAAAGGGCTTCACCACATACCGCGACGAGATCGGGGTACGTATAGAGCCCCGTAGATGTGACTCTGACACGCATGTCGCTTACGTATGCTTCGCACTGTCGCCCGACAAGCTGTGGGCCCAACACGCAGGCGAGGTTAAATACGATCGTGCTATGTGAGCGGCTCGCCCCTGCTAGGGCAACGATCATGCCGTTCACGAATTCGCTCTTGTACTCCGCTTTTCGCTCAAGAGCGAGATACTCCTCTGCGGTGTAGTGGGGCTGTGGTGAAATCAGTGACATGGCTTCCTCCTCAATACTTCGAACACATCAGGAAGTAGCAGCTTGAAGATCCTCATTCTCCTTCGTCTCTTTGACACGCTGATGAGGCAAGACTCCAAGTAGTTCTTCGAGGAGTTCATCCTGTGCATCACCGGTAAGTCCATGCTTCGCAAGGATACCCTGAATTCGTTCAGGGACTTCCCGGAGCCAAAGGGCCTCGATATCTCGCCTCAGTCCCATGCCTACATAGTACTTGATCAAAGCCTGGTAACCGGACATGCCTTTCAAAGGAGCTATCCGTTTGAGGTCGTCGACGACATCCTCCGGCATTCTCAAGGAGACCATCATTTTCTTTCGTTCAGTCTTCATTGTCTATGAGTAGTCAATACGCCTACGGCATCATGCCGTCAAGTCGGGGGGCGTCTCGTCTTACGGAAGGATCTTCACCGGCGTACCCACATCTACCAGCTCGTAAAGTTCCTTTGCATCCGTGGGATACATGTGGATGCACCCGTAGGACTCCTTGAGAATCCCCCGGTCGTGCCGCTTGTCCGCATGTATGTGAATGCAGTCGCCGGTAAATCCCATCAAGCCGTCCTTGACGTTGGGATAGTTGATGCTGATGACCGCGGCCTGCTGACCGCCGTACGGATCGCTCCAGAGTTTCTCCAGCTTCGGGCCGGTGTGTGCGTAGACAAAGCGGTTCCCCTTGCACCAGCTCTTCTCGTCGATAATCCGACGGCCTTTATTCAGGTTGCGGGACGCCATCCAACTGACCTCATAGTCGCCGATCGGGGTCCTATGGTCTCCGCTCCTCGTCTTTCCCAGTCCGCCCTTACCCCCTTCAATAGGGTATTCCCGTATGAGTTCCGTATGCTTCCAGACTTGGAGGATGCCGAGCGAACAATGAATGGCAATGCGGTACTCGGCGTGCTTGAGCGGCGGCAGCCTCGGGAGTTGGGCCGGCGTGGCTTGGGCGAAGAAGCCCACGATGAGGCCGGCCGTGATGAACACGAAAGGCGTTCCAATGGATGGTACTCGGTGCATGGTGCGTCTCGCATGTCGCTTTGCCGGCAATAGGGCGCGACGGGGGAAGTGTAGACGATTTCGCACGCGCATTCCACATGTTTTGCATTTTCCGTATTATCGGGAATCTGATAGTATATAGTGAGATCGGGTGTCATGCTCGTGAGATCGGGGGGCGCCGCGATCATGAACACGGGCTTCGAGAGGGAGGGACCGTGAAGACCTTTCTCAGACACTTTCTTGCCCCTACCATAGCGATCGTCATGGCCGCACCGGCGGGAACGGCGTCGGCTCAGGGACCTGATCCCTCGTCCGGCCTGGAAGCGGTCTTGGCCCGCTCCGACCCCGGAGTGCTCAGCCTGGAAAAACAGGCGGAGCAAGCGTTTCTGGAGAGGCGTTTTCAAGACTCCGTGCTCATCTACTCCAGTGCGGCATCCAAGGCTCCCGACCGGAGTTCTCTCTACCTGGGCAGAGCCATGGCCCTTGAAATGCTCAAACGACCCAAGAAGGCCGTCGAGGATTATGAGAGGGCTTTGGCTCTCGATCCGGACAATTATATGGCCATGGAGGGCCTTGCCGGAATATTGGAACGGGAAGGGAGGGAAATCGAGAGGGCTATTGCTCTTTATCGGCAGGCGCTGGAACGCGATCCTCGGGATGAGTGGAAGGAGAACCTTGCCGTATGGATTAAGATGCTCGAAAGCCGACTGCGGCCGACTGAATCGTCTCTCGTGGCCTTGTGGAAGCGGGGGAACGAACACGCGCTGCGCGGAAAGGTTTCCGAAGCCATCGAGTCCTATACGAAGGCCATTGCCCTCAATCCTCTCTTCTATCAAGCCTACTTCCGCCGCGGGCTGCTTCGTATGGAACAAGGAGATCTGAACGCCGCGCTTAAGGATATGGACGCAACCGTCGGTCTCTCACCCGAACTGCGGGGGGCGTTGATACAAAGGGGGGGCATCCACGAGCTCATGGGCAATGAGGAACGGGCGTTGGAGGACTTCAGGCGCGCATCGGAATTCGATTCCCGAGACCCGTTTACCCATTACCATTACGGGAGACTGTCGGAGAAGCAGGGGCTCTATGTGGAGGCATGGGAATCGTATCAACAGGCGATCAAATTGAAACCCAAGCCGGAATTGCGAGGCCGGCTTCAGCAGCGGATGGACCGTTTACGCGGCCCGGTGAAATCCGCCATGCAACAAAAGCTCGAAATACGCAAGATGTTGAAGGAACTTTGGTAGAAACCGTCGAACCAAGTCCCCGGACTCCTTCGCGCGCTTGAAACCATCATCGGCGTCAGAAGAAAATCCCGAACAAAAAAAGAGTTGTTGACATAAGTCAAGGCGCGGACCTCATCGAATGATTAATACTTGCGTATAGAGGTTGACGATAGTGGTGACCGAGAACGAATGAAGAGCTCGCATGAAGAGAGCGCATGACAATTTCTTGAACAAGGGCTTTTCGCACACGCCTGAACAACAACGGGCACACACCGGGAGGGAGAAAATGGACGAAAAGATGTTTTGCTATCAATGTGAACAAACGGCTTTCGGAACCGGATGCACCAAAGTGGGAGTATGCGGAAAATCCCCTGAAGCGGCCGCACTTCAGGACACGCTGACTCACGCGCTGAAGGGTTTGGCGCTGTATGCCAATGAAGGGCGTAAGGTGGGGGTCGTTGACCCCGATGTGAACGTCTTCACGGCAAAGGCCTTGTTTTCTACGTTGACGAACGTGGACTTCGATCCGGATCGGTTCCCTCCGTTGATCGACAAATGTGTGGAACTGAGAGAAAAACTTAAAGAGAAGGTGAAGGCGGCGGGAGGCACGTCGGATTTCACGGAAGATGCGGCGAATTTCAAGCCTGCGGCCGACATTTCGGGGATGATCCAACAGGCTTCGGGAGTGGGGTTTGCTCCCGACGACACGACCAACGCCGACATTCGTTCGCTTCAGCATACGCTGATCCTTGGACTGCGAGGCGTTGCGGCCTACGCGGATCACGCACAGATCCTCGGGCAGGAGGACGATACGGTTTACTCCTTCATGCATGAGGGACTCGCCGCGACGTTGAATCCCGCGTTGGGGCTGGACGATTGGGTGGGTTTGGTCCTCAAGTGCGGCGCGACCAACCTTCGTGCAATGGAACTGTTGGACGCCGCGAACACGGGAACCTATGGACATCCGGAGCCGACCAAGGTTTCGTTGGGAGCCAAGAAGGGCAAGGCAATTCTTGTATCCGGGCATGATCTGAAGGATCTCGAAGAACTTCTCAAGCAGACCCAAGGGAAGGGGATCTACGTGTACACCCATGGGGAGATGCTCCCGACTCACGCATATCCGGGACTGAAGAAATATCCGCATTTTGCAGGCCACTACGGTACCGCGTGGCAGAATCAACGGAAGGAGTTCGCTGAATTCCCCGGACCTATTCTGATGACCACCAATTGTATACAACGGCCCAAGGACTCGTATCTTGAGTCGATCTTCACGACCGGCCTGGTAGGATGGCCCGGCGCAGTCCACATCGAGGGCGAGGATTTCGCCCCGGTGGTTCAAAAAGCGCTGGAGATGCCGGGTTTCACTGAGGACACCAACGGCAAGGCCGTTATGTGCGGTTTTGGAAGAAATGCGGTCATGTCGGTTGCCGGCACGGTCATCGACGCGGTCAAGTCCGGCGCCATACGTCACTTCTTCCTCGTGGCGGGTTGCGATGGAGCCAAGCCGGGCAGAAACTACTACACCGAATTCGTGGAGAAGGTCCCCAAGGATTGTGTGGTCCTGACCTTGGCGTGCGGTAAGTTCCGATTCTTTGACAAGGATCTGGGCGACATTGGCGGCATTCCACGGCTGTTGGATGTCGGACAGTGCAACGACGCGTACTCCGCGATACAGATCGCGGTCGCACTTGCCAATGCCTTCAACGTGGGCGTCAACGAACTGCCGTTGTCCCTTGTCCTGTCGTGGTACGAGCAGAAGGCGGTGGCAATTCTACTCACCCTGTTGCACCTGGGAATAAAGAACATCAGGCTCGGCCCCAGTCTGCCCGCGTTCATTACTCCCAACGTGCTGAACGTGCTGGTCGAGAATTTCAACATCATGCCCATCAGCACTCCCGATGAAGATCTTAAGGCCATTCTCGGATAACCTTACTCACGCAGGTGCGGGAGTTTCGCCGCCCGCACCTGCGCGGCTCAAGCGTTCAGGGCGGAAGGAAGGCGGCGGAGCAATGAAATGCCCGGGACAAGACCCCAGATTTTGGAAATTTGACGCGATTTTTGATGCCGAATGTCCCAACTGTGGAAGCGTGATCGAATTTTTCAAGGACGAAACCAGGCGCAAGTGCAAGAATTGCGGTCACAGAGTGCTGAATCCAAAGATGGATTTCGGTTGTGCGACGTATTGCAAGTTTGCCGAAGATTGCTTCGGGGACCTTCCGCCCGAATTGATCAAACAAAAAGAAGACCTGTTCAAGGATCGCGTGGCCGTGGAAATGAAGCTCTATTTTAAACAGGATTTCAAGCGCATCGGTCATGCGGCCAGAGTGGCCCGGTATGCGGAAAGAATCATGGATGCGGAGAAGGGCAACCCGGCCGTTGTGCTGAGCGCTGCGTATCTGCACGACATTGGAATAAAGGAAGCGGAGAGGAAACATAAGAGCAGCGCCGCAATCTACCAGGAGCAAGAAGGACCGCCGGTCGCGAGGCAAATCCTGGAGAAGCTCGACGCGAAAGAGGAACTCATCGACGAAGTATGCGACATCGTCGGCCGGCATCATCATCCGCGGGACGAGGAGACCAACAATTTCAAGATCGTGTACGATGCCGACCGCATCGTCAACATCGAAGAGCGATTGAGAAAGGCTCCAATCACCCCGGAGAGACTGACGAAGATGATCGAATCCGGTTTCCTGACCGAGAGCGGGAGAGAATTGGCCCGACGCGTGCTACTGAACAGTGGAAACGGGAGTGACGGCAACGTTGCGAAAAGCGAACCGTCCGACGAGGAGACAGGGAAATGAAAGTAAATCGAAAGATGATCAAGATAGATGAAGATCTGTGCACCGGCTGCGGTGAGTGCATCATATCCTGTGCCGAAGGTGCGCTCGAGATCGTGGACGGTAAGGCGAGACTCGTTGGCGATAAGTATTGTGACGGACTGGGCGCATGCCTGGGAGAGTGCCCGGAAGGCGCTCTGACCATTGAGGAGAGAGAAGCCGAGGACTTCGACGAGGAAGCGGTCCACGAACGTTTGGATGAACTGAAGCACACCGACGTTGCCACGGAACAGACGATGCCCTGCGGTTGCCCCTCCGCGATGGTGCAGTCCTTTGCACCGCAAACGGCTTGTCAAACGGCAAATGAACCCGTGTCTCATGCGTCTCAGGCCTCGGCGCTTACCCATTGGCCGGTGCAGATCATGCTGGTTCCCCCCACCGCCCCGTTTCTCAAGAACGCGGATCTCGTCGTAGCTTCGGATTGCACGCCCATCGCCTATCCCAATTTTCACCGGGATTTCCTGGAGGGCAAGGTCGTCATGATCGGGTGTCCCAAGTTCGACGACACCCAGGCCTATGTCGAAAAGTTTGCGGGAATCTTCGCACACGCCTCAATCAGGAGCGTCACTGTGGTGGTCATGGAGGTGCCGTGCTGCGGCGGACTTCCTTACATCGTGAAGCGGGGCATGGAAACGGCCGGAAGATCAGTGCCTATGGAGCAGGTCATCGTGAGCACGAGAGGCGAGATCCTGAGAAAAGAGAAGCTGGTGGCGTGAGGTATGGTCCTGCTCCCTTTTGCGGGCTAAGAGCGGCATCTCATGAATTCGGTCACATATTTTCGTCTTGTTGCCATGTTGGGTGCCGGCAAGAATAGTATCCGGGCACGGAGGCCCGGGCTACGAAAGACAGAGACCAAGCCCGTGTTCTTCGTGGGACGGGCGTCCCTGCCCGTCATCTTCTTGGGGAAAAGGGACATGCTGCTTGCTCGGGTCCGTACTCGGCCGTATTTAAGGTGGAACGGTGAATACCTGATGCGCTCGTTCACAGGCTCTGCCGTGGGCATGTCCCATATTTTTGTTGCGGAACACCGTGGGAATCGGCCGGCACAGTAACCGATTGAACCGCAGTTCGGCAAGGAAACAGTGGTTTCGTTGCCACAGGGTAATATCTTCCTTTGACTCCTGCCTTGTAATGGGTGACCCCTTTCCTCACGAACCGCCAGGTGAGCCGGAGAAGACATCATGAGGACCATGATTCGCTGCCCAGAAATCATGACAATTCTGTTCCACGCAGTTTTCTCCTTCGTCTGGACCTCGACCCAGATCGGAGAATACGAACGGAGGAGCCGAGATCGTACTTGACGGACGACTGATTCGTGTGTAGAAAAATACGAAGGACTTGAAACCGACTGCCGATCAATACATATCTAGAATGTAAGAAAAGAGCTACATCGTGGTTCCGGTAATAGAGAATTGGAATATTTTCCTTGCAGGGCTATGGAACACAGCCATATTCTCCCCACAGTGGATGGCGAAAGAACTGAAAGAGCTTCATGATGGTTCATCCATGAGTGTAGAATTTGCGGCAAGCCCACGAGGAGTGCAGTTGAAGTTTTCGACGGATCGGCTGGTTGTGACGCCAGAGGCGTCTTCCCTTATTATTACTACGAAAACCACTGAGGATGAGAGCCTACGTCTCGCGGAGGCACTGGCGGAAAGGATCCTAGAGACATTACCTCACACGCCGGTGAGCGCTTTCGGAATCAACTTTGCCTTTAGAGACAGAGAACTCGACCAAGGATTAGCCTCGCTATTTCGACTCAGCGATGCCGAGGGGCTGGCAGAGCATGGCCATATTCCATTGAGTCTGTCCATCAAGCGGTCCATCAAATGGGAAGATGCTGTACTGAATGTGACACTGACCGCCAGTGAGGAAGAATCACTGTATGTTGATCTCAATTTCCATCATGAGGTCAACGATGCCAAGGAAGCATCGACTCGCCTGAATGGTCGAACGTTGAAGTACAGAGATGAAGGTTTGGCTTTTCTGAAGAACGTCTACGGTCTAAGAATGAGGGAGACACTATGACTACCACACCCAAGAAGAGGGAAAACACGACAGCAGATCTTCAAGAAAATGAACCCCAGAGTGGGCGTTGCACTAAGACCATAGTGTTTAGTGAGTTAGAGGAATCCAAACCGTGGGCCTCAGTAACATCGCGCAAGATCGGCACTAACGACAGAGCCGTTGAGTTCTCAGTGGTTACCAGGAAGAATCAAATTACCATTCCTTATAATGCGAACTTGGAGAATCAAAAGGCAAGAAACCTGGCCGCAAACAAAGTGCGTGCGACTCTTGAAACGACGCATAAAGAAACCAGGGCAATGGAAGCCACTTGTGCGTTCATATTTGAGTAATCTTGCTTCGCATAGACTTTGTCATGACAGAGCATAGTCGAGGAACGCCTAGACTTCATTGGACGTATCAAGAGCATGGTCGAGATGTAGATCTCGGTCAAGGCCATATTGTAAATAAATCGAAAGCCTTAGAGACGCTGCTGAGTGAAAGATATTCACAGGATCTCGCCCAAGAGACCACCCATATAATTGTGCTCACTCAGTCTTGCGATCTTGTACGTCGGAAGTCGAAATCATGTAAGTCCCCCGTCATCCTGGTTGCCCCCGTGCTTCCTATATGGTCGGTCATAAGCGGCCAGATTGCGACCTACCAGTCCGAGCTGGAGACCTATGCGGAGATCTGTCGACAGAGTGCCAAGGGAGACCTCAAGTTGTTCTTGGAGCGTCTGCTGAACAATAATGTTGAAGAGTACTTCTATCTTCATTCTGATGCGGATGCCGGAATCATTGAACACTCGTGTGCGTACCTTCGTTTCTGTTTTGGACTTGATTCAGGCGAATACTACAACCATTTGACTGCAAATAGAACTGTTGGCCTCACGGATCCATTCGCAAATAAGCTTGGATGGCACGTGGGTTGGTTGTATGCGCGAGTCGGCACGGAGGATTGGGTACCCGATCATGTCAAGCGAGCCGAATTCGACCGGATGATAAAAGACTTGATACTGAGAGCCTACGAATGGATACCTGATGCCAAGATTAGAGAGGCAACCGAGGTGATATCTGACTGGCCATGTAGTGAGTGCGGTTTACCTAAATCACCGGACGAGATGCGTCACCTGGTTGGTGAGATGCCGGGAAAAACCCCAAGAGACAAAATTCTTGGAAGCATTCGCGAGGCCATCAGACGCGTTCCAGCATTCAACGACGCATCTGTTATCCAAATGGTATTGAATACATTGTTAGCGAATCAGAGCGTATTGGACCTGCCGGACCCACAGGCATTCTGTCAGAGCGTCGAGCAGCATCTTTCCGAGGCGGGTGTATTCACAAACGAAATCATTATCGATCGTGTCAGTGGACTACTCGAGGCCCATGAAGAGTTTGCGGCAATTCCCGGCAGAGACACCTTACTAGCAAGCTTGTCCAGCAGTTTGGCCAGAACCCGCTTCTTGGATAACGACGCTTATGCAAACAAGTTGTGGGGTCTGGTATCTGGCGATCCCGAATTCAAGAGCAGCGCGAAGGAACTTGAACGTCGGGAGACATTGTAGACTTCGGCTTTGGTGCCGGCATAGTAGATGTTGTATCTGTTCAGGGGGCTTCGGTATTTGTGTGGTGTCTGATGACCAACCATGTTCACCTTGTCGCGGTACCTCACCGAGAGGACTCTCCGGCAAAGGGCTTTGGCCGGGCTCACCGGCGATACACACGCATGAAGAACTTCGCTGCAGGGGTCCGTGGTGAGCTGTTCCAAGGACGATTCAGCTCGCGTGTTCCGGACGATGATCACCTCTTGGCGGCAGCGCGCTATGTACTACTAAACGTAGTTTTCCTGTAGTACAGCGAAGAGGGTGCCGCGCTTTTTCATGGTAAAGGGACGACCAGCGGCATAACCGACTGATTTTCTGTAGCCGGTTTCCCAGGCTGGTTAGATTTCCCACGCAAACGCGCTGCACCCCCGCGAAGATTTTTTCGGAACTTGGCTCCTGAAATTAGGTTTGTACGCGCCGGGCGCCTGGGAACCAGGAACGACGTCCGGATCCCCGGCGTAGTACGATGGTACTTGCGAAACCCACACTCGTGCGTGACGCCGATGCCGGCAATCGCCATTTGGTTGCGGTTCTAACCGCTATGTGGAACAGAATCCGGTACGGGCGAGTATGACGAATGTACCATGGGGGTATCCGTGGTCGAGTGCGCGATGTCACCTGGGGATTACCGTCCGCGACCCGCTTGTCATACATCGAACCCTGCGGGGACTTGCTAAGGATTGGGAGCGATTGCCGCTCTGCTCTGACGAAGGTCGGTCGAGCTCGCTCCGAAAAAGGACACGGACCGGTCGCCCGGCCGGACATGCAGCGTTTGTGACACAGGTCGGGACCTCAGCACGGGAAAACCCGGAAGACCTCGCAAGCGTCCATCTGAGACAAAAATAAGGTGTATGTCCCCAGATATCGCCTATGGGCCGGAGTGACCGGGTTTCCTTACGTGAAGCCGATTGCGTACCCCATGCTCTGAGTGCCGCATTTCACAAAACCCATTGCGGTCCGCCATCATTCCGGCCACGGCCTTCGCTCCGCAGAGTATCTTTTCAGCTTTCTGTAGAGGGTGCTTCGGCCAATCCCAAGTAGGCGAGCTGCCTCGCTCAAGTTAAACCAACTCTTCTCCAAGGCTTGTCTTATGATTTCCTCCTCGACCTCTTCGAGTTTGGGAAGCCGTCCCTCGGAAAAATCTAGCGGGCCCGGAGGCCGGCGCCGGTCAATTTCATTTGGACGTTCCACGCCGTCGGGCGGTTTGCCGGCGATGTCTTGTCTCTCTCCCCGCCTGCTGGCCGACTCTCTTGCCCCAACGCCACCGTCGGTGTTGTGGAGGCAGATCTGTTCGGGCAGGTGATCCGGACGAATCCGGCTCGAATCCAAGGAAAGATGAAACGACCTCTCGACGACGTTGGCCAATTCCCGCACGTTGCCGGGCCAGTCATATTCCTCGAGCAGCTTGAGGGTTTCGGGAGCGAAAGATTTTCTCATGCCAGCCCGGCTGTTGCAAATCCGCAGGAAATGATCGGCCAATGCTGCGATGTCCTCAATGCGCTCACAGAGACGGGGCAGATGAATGTGAAAGACGCTGAGACGGTAGAAAAGGTCGCGACGGAAGGAGCCCCCCTTACCCATTTCCCGGCTCAAATTCCTATTGGTGGCTGCAATGAATCTTATGTCCACCGATGCGGCTTTAGTTCCTCCAATGCGGTATATCTGCTTGTCCTCTATCACCCGCAGCAGATGGGCCTGGAGGTCTGGCGGCATCTCTCCAATCTCGTCAAGGAACACGGTTCCGCCGTTGCCGAGTTCGAACTTGCCGGGCTTACCTGTCTTCCTGGCTCCTGTGAAGGCACCCCCCTCATATCCGTGCAATTCGCTCTCCATCAAATCGCGCGGAATGCTTGGGCAACTAATTTCCTCGAACGGCTTGACTGCGCGAGTACTTATGAGGTGAATGTACCTGGCCAGCAGTCCCTTACCAGTACCTGTCTCACCGGTGATGAGGACATTGCAGGAGGTCTTGCCGGCTATTTGGGCCATTCTTACGCATTCGAGAAATCTCGGATTGACACCTATGGGTGCGCTGGGTTTATGCCAGCCCGATTCCTTGTCTTCACGGAGGACGGTAATTCCAGGATGGGGATCGTCGTGTCTGGGGGGGATTGGCCCAGGTGACGACCAGACAATATCCACCAATCCTTCCTGATTAATGCGGCCGATGTGGCACCATTGCCAGAGATGCTGAGTGGCCGGGTCCATGATCACTTTTCCTTGTGGGCCATGGAAGCAAAGGTCTTTCAACACGGTGCGCATCTTGATTGCTTCAGTACTCCCATAAGGTACGGCGCTTGCCCGTTCGTATGCCGCAGCCAATAGGTGCATGGCGCCGTAAGTGGTCATCATCTCTCTGTTGATCGGTTGATTGCCGAACCTTAGCCTGAAGGCCTCGACAAACTTCCTATTGGCCACGGTATCGAGGGTCTGGAAATAGGGAGAGGCTACTATGTGCCCGCTGGAAGCCTCGCTGCCTATCAGGCTCATCTCACGCTCTGATGTAAGAGGACTTACTACCGGCAGAGAGAACCCGTTCCTCCTGACTTCAGTGTAAAAAGCCGGAACGCTGGTGCCTACCAAGGTTGAGAAAATCACTGCGGACGCATGCGGTTTTGTCAATTTTCTGAGATCGCCGAAAAATTTGTCAAAGTCCGTGCAGCCCAGCGGAAAATAGCTCTCCAGGAGCACTTTGCCGCCACCATTTTCCACCCAGCGCCTCACCTGTCGGTTGGAGGATCGGGGATAGACATAGTCGGATCCCACCAGTACGAAGTTGCTGGACATGTTGTGGAAGGTCCAGCAAAGCAAGGGCTCCACCTGCTGATTCGGGACGGCTCCCAGGTAGAAGACATTGGGATGAACCTGCTCGCCTTCATAGAGGGTGGGATAAAGCAATAGACCGCCTGTCTCGTCTAAAGCTGAAATCACCGAGTTACGGACCGAGGACATGTAGCAACCTACCAGTACATCTACTTTTCCTTCCGTGAAGAGGGAATATGCCTGCTTGGCTGCCTCCCGGGGATCGGATCGGTCATCTCCGACGAGTGGATCAAAGGTCAGGGGACTGCTTCTGTTAATCTCCTCTATGGCAAGGAGGGCTGCCTGTAGCTGTCCCTCGCCAACGATGGAAATGGTACCGCTGAGAGAAAAGAGTAAGCCAATCCTCTTCATCATCTCTTATGTCCTCGGTTGCTCGGACGCTGGGGGCGTGCGGGATGCGTATTACTGATGCCGCATCGGGAACCTTTGCCGACATGTTGGGGAGAATCGAGAGAAGGTGAAGACTATGAGCCCGCAACCGATGAACAGGTGAGACCGACAGAGGAGATGTCTCGATTCTCGTCCATGAGGCCCACGGGTACCCATGCCAAGAGACTCACGAGCACCACGGATATGGTTCACTATTGCCTGCAATTATCGCGTCTGAGCCCCCCCCTGTCAAGGGAAAAGAGCGATATTTTTGCAGTGCAAAACGTATCAGATTGACACACTTTGATTCAATACGACGCGAACATCCGGCAATTGTCTCAATCCGATGCAGCAGCTTCGCGAAGATATCCCCGCCCATTTCATCAACTGCCGGAAAGTCGTCTCACTTACATCGGGGTGTAGGAGAAGCCATATTACCCTCCGAATGGCTGCCGACGGGCGGATAAGCGTACTTCTATATGCGGTTCAATAACCCATGCGTCCGGTCTCTCGTGTTCGTGGCACGGAAGTTGCCTATAAGACCGCGGTATTGTCGGAAGCCGGCGCCCCCCCAAGAAACACGAGACCCATCGAGGCTGTACTGGCCTCTGGAGAAACTACCGGTTGGCACAGGAGGCAACAAAATGGGCATGTTAGGCTGCGCGCTCGTTTACGTGGGATTCGTATTGTTCATGAACGCCTTGATGCTTCTGGGAAAGCTGGACGGGAAGCAAGTGGCGCCTATGAACATATTTACGGGAATCCTGATATTTGCCGGCGTAATGAGGACTGTTTTCCTCCAAGGACAGGAAATCGTCACGTATTTCTACGCTATGCAATCGCTGCTGTTTGCTTTCACGTACCTATGGGTCGCTGCAAACACGATCTGGGATCTTGAGGGCCAAGGCCTCGGTTGGTACTGCTTATTGGTTGCCGTCGTGGCCGTGCCCACCGCATTCACCGCATTGCCCGATACCGGCCTGTTCATCTTGTGGATCATGTGGGCAAGCTTGTGGTTCATGTTCTTCCTTCTCCTTGGGTTGGGAATGCAGATTGCCAAGGCCACCGCGGCTTGGACTATTGTAAACGCAGTAGCCACAGGGGTGGCTGGCTATTTCATCCTTGTTCAAATTTGGCCCTGGTTGCCGAAAACATCGTAGAAACGGGAGGGAGGTGGTGTACGGGAGGCTTCGTCGGGCGGACGGTGACGTACGTATAAACGAGAACCTTTAGTCTTTATGGAGGTGACGAAATGAGGCACGGAGACATCTCGTCCAGCAAGGATTGCGTCGGGGTCATGGTTGTAAACTATGCAATGCCCCGTCTTCACACAAAGAAAGCAATCATTGATAATTGTAACGCGATAGCTCAGTACATCGAAGGTGTTAAGGTCGGTCATCCCGGGCTTGACTTGATCATTTTTCCTGAGTACAGCACCGAGGGCATTCTGTACGATCCCAAAGAGTGCATGGAATTCTCCGCTGTTATCCCCGGAGAGGAAACGGACATCTTTGCGGAAGCGTGCAAGAAGAGCAGTGTTTGGGGTGTCTTTTCCTTGACGGGTGAGAAACACGAGAATCATCCCGATGCGGCTCCGTACAATACGCTCATTCTGATCGACAACAAAGGGGAAATCGTTCAGAAATACCGAAAGATCATGCCGTGGTGCCCGATCGAGGGGTGGTATCCGGGAAACCGTACCTATGTATCTGAAGGGCCGAAGGGACTGAAGGTGAGCCTCATCATCTGCGATGACGGCAATTATCCTGAAATATGGCGGGACTGTGCTATGAAGGGTGCGGAGTTGATCGTCCGGTGCCAAGGATACATGTATCCCGCGAAGGACCAGCAGATCATAATGGCCAAGTGTATGGCATGGTCGAATACGAGCTATGTGGCGGTCGCAAATGCCGCCGGTTGGGACGGCGTCTACTACTATTTCGGGCATTCGGCCCTTGTGGGGTTTGACGGCAGGACTCTGGGCGAGACCGGGGAGTCCCCCATGGAGAATCAATATGCTGAATTGTCCGTCAGCGCCATCAGAGATGCGAGGAAGAACTGGCAGTCTCAGAATCACTTGTTCAAGCTTTTGCATCGGGGGTACACGGGTTGCATCGGGTCAAAAGGAGCCGACCCCCGGGGTGTTGCCGAGTGCCCATATGAGTTCTATCAGACGTGGATTAAGGATCCCGAAAAGGCCCGGGAGAATGTGGAGCGGGTAACTCGGTCCACCGTCGGAACCTCGGAGTGCACGATCATGGGCATCCCCTGCTGAGCCGATCTTGTCCTTCCGGCGACCGTCTGTGGGGGCAGGCCTCCAAGCCTGCCCTGATCGCTGGCCCCGCGTTCCGCTGGGTGCCTCCAAACAGCAGCGGTGAATTCATCACTTACGGGGAACTCATTTCCGGCCGGAAATCTGTGGACATAAAACTAATTTCTTAGACGAGACGGCTGCTCTGCAATAGTAGTGTTCCATGGCTCGTCTGCCGCGCATAGTGGTTCCGGCATATCCGCATCACGTCACGCAGCGTGGTGTTCGGTCTATGAACGTGTTTCATGGAGAATCGGACCGTCGTGAGTACCTTGGAATGTTGGGAGAAGAAAAAACGTTTCCTCTTTCTTCTTGTGATATTTCAAGCAGTCGGAGCCGGATCAGAGTCCCAAAGGCAGACTCGCCTCTATCCGCGAGATTGCCACGTTTGAGGATCGGGATGTGCGTGGGACACTGCCGGTACGACGACCGAAGCTTGATCCCCGAGATAGAACATCCCATAGGGAAAACGACGGATTAGGATTCTCCGTACATTCTTGTGAACCACCGGATATATTTCCGGATGTCGCCGAATCTTTGCGAGGCCCTCTTCGATGCAAAGGAGAAATTCGGCGCGAAGCCCCGATCGCTGTTCTTCATACCAGATGTAGGCGTCGTCAATGTCACGTTCTGCTTCCGGGCGGACAATAATGGCCGTCTTCATTTGCCGTCCGTGATTCTTCGCTTGACTTCCTCCCAGGACGATCCGGCACCGGGAGCGGCATGATAAGCCTCGAGTCGTCTATCCAATTCCCGCCTCTGCGCTTCGGTAAGTTCGAGCTCTATGAGTGCGGACAGATGAGTCTCAGCTTATGAGATATTGGTAATGTTCATTCTCATCACCCCTCCGCACCCGCTCTGTCCCGGCCGGACCGGAATGTCAAGGCGCGCGCAGTATACTGTTGAGATCCGTGATTCCCTCCAGATTCGCTTCCCTGGCGAACCGGTCGTCTATAAGGCCGTCCGTGTCCGCGGACTCCAAGAGATCGAAGCGAACCATCTGATCGGCGAGGTATTGAATCTCCTCCTGTTTGGGAACGAATGCGTCAAAGACGAATCGGTCGGGAGGGTGGGTCATGGTGTACTCGACCAGATCGAGCGGCTGATTCCAGTACGTGGAGGCGATCTCGGCAGCTTTTTGGGGATGCTCCCGTGCCCAGAAGCCCGACCTTGCCGCGCCCTGCACCAGCTGCTTCACTCTGTCGGGGTGTTTGTCGATGTACTCTCGGGTGACGAGGACGAGGTTGCAGATGAAACCCGGCCATACCTCCTCGACGTAGTGGAGCACTTTGGAATCTCCGCTCTTCACCGTCTGCGCGGCGAACGGCTCGCCGACAAAGTACGCGTCCAGGGAGCCCACCACGAGCGCGGACGCCATGTCCGGAGGATTCATTTCCACAATTCTCAGATCCGAGCCGCGGACTCCGTGCTTCTCCGCCAGTCGGCGTGCAGCGAGGTTGTGACCCGAATACCGCACGGGCACCGCGACGGTCTTGCCGGCCAGGTCCGCGAAGCTTTTCACCATCAGATCCTTGCGGTACACCAGAGTGCTCTCGTGACGATTGCCAATGTAGACGATCTTCACGTCGGCACCTTGCTGATGCAAGACGATCGCCAGGGGAGCAATGATGAAGGCCGCCTGTATGCTCCCGTTTCGTAGCGCCTCCCCCATTTCGGCAAAAGAACCGAACTTAAGCGCTTCGAAACGGAGTCCCGCGTCGTTCCGCGAAACGTAGTCCAGTACGGGGCCGGCAAGATTGGTAATGACCGGCATGTAGCCCATACGAAGCACGGCTCGTGTACTGTGCTCAAAGTTGAGGCAGAAATGCAATAGGGATATGACCGCGAGCCAGACCAGGGCAACGATCGCAATACGCCCGCCGGTGGACATCTGCAGAATTTTCCGAATCCTAGAGTGCATGGTGCACTCCCAATTCTTCGTATACGGTTCTTCTCAACTGTTCCAGGTCGACGCTGCAGCTGAAATCCCGAGGATGCGGGTACTCAAGGGAAACATTGAGTTTCACCTTCGCTGGACGTTCGGTGAATACCACGACCCGGTCGCCCATGGTGAGCGCTTCCTCTATGTCATGAGTAATGAAGATGATGGTCTTGCGAAAATACTCGTGCATGTTGATGATTTCTTCACGCATCTTCACCCTGGTAAGATAGTCGAGGCCCGCGAACGGCTCGTCCATGAACAGGACCTCCGGGTTGACGACAAGTGCCCTGGCCAGTTCCGCTCTTCGTTGCATGCCTCCGGACAACTGATGCGGATAGTGGTGCTCGAAACCGCTGAGATTGACGATGTCGATGTACTCCTGTATCCGCTCGGCTTTCTCCGCTTCGTTCCCCATCTTGCGAACGCCGAGGCCGGCGTTTTCCCACACGGTCATCCATGGGAGAAGGCCGTTGTGCTGAAAGACGAAGATGTTCTCGGAGCTGGGACCTTTGACCTGTTTGCCGTCAATGAGAAGGGTTCCGGATGTTTTCTCCTCAAACCCCGCAATGATCCGTATCAAGGTGGTCTTTCCACATCCTGACGGTCCAAGGATGCACACGAGCTCTCCATCATGAAACTCAAGATCCACCTGGTCCAGAACCCGCAGCTGCTGTCCCCGGTCGACCGCACTGTGGTTGTTGGCGGTTCTCGGAGCCGCGCGGCGCTCAACGTAATCCTTGCACAAGTCCTTGATGATGACGTGACCCATCAGACCGATCCCCACGAGACTGATTCGATTCTGTTGAGTTGCACGATTATCCGGTCAAGACAGATTCCGATCAAGCCTATGGCAATCATGGCGTCCATCACATAATCCATGCGCAGTGCATTCCGGGAGTCCAGGATCAAGTACCCCAGTCCGGACTTCACCGCGATCATTTCCGCAGCAACCACCACGAGCCACGCAACGCCGAGGCTTATCCGAAGTGCCGGAAGGAGCTCGGGAAGAATCGCGGGAAAGATGACTTTCGAAACGGTCTCCAGAGGCGAGAAATTGAAGTTCGCCGCGACCTGGAAATAGAGGGAATTGATGTGGTTGACCGCGGTGATGGTGGACACGAGCAGTGGAAAAAAGCTCGCAAGGAATATCAGAAAGACGGCGGGCTTGTCCCCAATTCCGAACCAGAGCAATGCCAACGGGATCCATGCCAGAGGGGATATGGGGCGGAGAAACTGGATCAACGCGTTGAACATGACCTGCCCGGTCTTCCACCATCCGATCAACATCCCGAGCGGGACGCCCACGATCACCGCCAGGTAGAATCCCAAGGTCACGCGGAACAGGCTTGCCACCGAATGCTGGAGCAACGTACCATTGGCAATAAGTTCCCACATGCCTACCGCAGTGGCCACCGGGCCCGGAAACACCGCGCTGCTCCATCCACTGAAAGACGCGGCGCATTGCCAGACGATGCCCAGAGCCAGAAAAACTGCGAGGGGGAGGACGATCTGCATGTAACGAAAGTCGGCCATGGTCGACCCTCAAGTAATCGGCACGGCCGTCACGACCGGGAGATCCGGTACAGGGGACCGTTCATTCAATGTGAGTCCGGCAAGAAACCGGGGGGCGCATTGTCTCGCCGGCAGTGAGCCGATTGCCGCGATTTCGTCCGGAACCGCACGGAGGCCGGCTTCACCGGACCATCGATACCGCAGCGTTGTGAGAGCAGCTATAAGGTGTCGCAAAAACCAAAACGAACGATCCGGTCCACCACCGTGATCGTCGACTTGATTGGGGCACCGGTTACCGCACATGGTCTAAACATCGGAAGTATCCATTATTAAACCAAGAACGGCAACAAGTCAAACCGGTTCGTCGCTCGCAGAGCAACCGGACCCGTGCGGAGGCAATCTTCTCAGGACATCCCGCAGCGGGTCTCATGCGAATACGGGGGAAAAGCAATCCGCCGCCTCACGTACGCTCCCATGCGGCGCGATGCCCGTGTCTTCACTCGGGGGGCTCCTAATCGCATGGTTCGGCCCCTGAATGGATGACCGAGCAAAGAGCAGGTACCCGCACTGAATGCGTATGGAGCGTTTTTTTTCTTGACGTGAGCCCTCCGTATTGCTAGGGAATCCTCAACCGAAACATTCGGTTATTGCATTAACTAAGCTTAACTAGGACCCAAAATATGAAAGTCAGTAGGCAACCGGCCGTTGGAAGTATGACACGGTCCGGGGTTAGGTCCGAGACGGCGAACCCAAAGAACAGGAGAGAAAGGGCATGAAGAAACCGATACTGATATCGCTGATTCTCGTGCTGGTCACGTCATTGTCCGTGCCGGCAGTGGAACCGTCGAGCGAGGCTACCGATAGGATCGTGATCGATCGTACCACGCGAAGCAAGGATTTGAACGATTACGTCATCCTCACTCGCAATTTGATCCAGAGAGCCTGGACTACTCCTGTGGATCTGGCCGTGCCCGGCGCGCTGAAGGCCAGAATCAAGATCAACCTCGACCTCCGGAGAAGCGGGGCACTGAACTCGGTGCAGCTGGTCAACGGATCGGGGAACACCGAGCTGGATCGGTCGCTGCTGACGGCCATACGCGAGGCATCGCCCTTTCCGCCGTTTCCCGAGAATATCAATGCCGCAAGCATGCTCATAAGGGCTAACTTTATCGTAGCGGATTTGCCCACGGTCCCGGTTACGACGGCACAGCACAGAGTAGACAGGGGGGTTCCTCCCGAAGTCTCGGATCCGGCGGCTCCTCAGGCTCCCAAGCGTTATGTCTGGGGCATCCCCGCGATGTCTTCCAAAGAAGAACCCACTGATGACGGCATGGCCCCCGAACCGCCCCAGACCAAGAAATATCACTGGGGCAAGTAAATCGACAGGTGTTCGGCGCGGACTCTTCCGCCACGAGCGCTCAAGCAATCCCCGAAACCTCGTGATCAGCGCCGGACCGTAGACACGGTAATCGAGGTGAGATCATATCGGAGACTTGCTGTGTTTCGCGAGGATAGTACGAACCTCGCGATCTGATAAGTCTTTGAAATGCTGATAGAATGAAGCCACTGCAAAAGGGGGGCGTTCCTGAACGTACAGGACGTAGGCTTCCTGAAAGTATTTCTCGACCGACATGAGAGAATCCCACGGCGACACCGGAACACAGAGTACAAGCGCCTTGGGCTTGAGCTTGCGGACCATCTGTGCAGCGACGACCATGGTATATCCTGTTGCGAGGCCGTCATCGACGAGATACGCCGTCTTTCCACTAAGATCCGGGAAAGCCTCTCCTCCCGGGTACTCGGTCCGCCGGCGACGAAGCTCCTGAAGCACTTCGTCGGTTATCTCCGCAACCTGGGCCTCTTGTATGCCGAAGTAATCCACGAGATGAGTGTTAAGGAGGCTGCTGCCGTCCAATGCCACTGCTCCGAAGCCCACTTCCGGCGAAGCCGGAACCGGCAGTTTTCTCACCATGGCAAGTTCTAGCGGAGCGTGTAAGGCTTCCGCGATTGGGTCGGCCACCGGAACCCCGCCGCGGGGGAGGGCAAAGACTATCCCAGCCTCGTGGTCCACGATGTTCATGAAATCGCGCAGTTCGGCCCCGGCATGGCCGCGATGGAGGAAAAACGCGGTCGGTCGAGAGATTCGTTTGAAGATGTGCATTTCAGACATGATGGAACTCCGGTCTGCGGCGACTCTCCCCGTGACCTGTTGCGGAATCGCATCGTCGCGAAGGTCCTTGCCGGGGATTGCCCTGTACCTGTAAGACACGCAGATTGCCGAACGGTTTACCCGAGTGCGAAGGATGCAATATCGTTCTCGTTCCCGGGCTCTGCCCGGTGTTCGGCTTGGAGCCCGCATGGACTTTCATGATCGGTTGTGATCGCCCCGACCATTGGGGGTTACGGTATCGGCCGCCGGTCACCTCGTTTCGCACGTACGCGTCTCTGGAAAGCGTTTGCAGAGTCGATGACGCGCGAGAGCGAAGGTTGCCGTTTTCGCAGTGTTTCGCTGCAATTGTGCTTTGGCGATGGTTTCTTTTGGCGTATTCACTGTGTTAAGCTGAGGCGGTTCATCGGGTTTCAGCGCCTCGTCGTGTTCTCCTGCAATGAGGCCGGCCCGGTATGCGCTGATGTTGCATCGTTGTCGCTCGCGCGGCAACTGTTGAAGGAGGGTGTGCATGGAGTTTCCGAAAGATCGTCTCTATTCCGAATATCATCTATGGGTGAAACCCGAAGAGGGGCAGGTCGTGATCGGGATCACCGACTATGCCAAGGCGGAACTGGGGGACGTGGATTACGTGGAATTGCCCGGGGAAGATGAAGATCTGATCTTCAACGAACCCTTCGGGATCGTCGAGACCAGCAAGGCCGTTACCGATCTGATCGCACCGGTGTCCGGAACGGTGACCGCGACCAACTTATCCCTTGGGGAGTCGCCGAACACGGTCACGGAGGATCCGTATGGAGCCGGTTGGCTTGTCCGAGTCAAGATGTCCGAGCCCGCGGAACTGGATGATCTGATCAAACCGTTGGACTATGAAAAACTGGTGAACCAATTGATTGAGGAATAGGCCGCAGGGGGGCAGGGAAAGTTCCATAGCACGCGGTACAAACGGTACGTTCGCCTGTTCCTCGGATGGCTTAGTGCTGCGTTTCAGAAATACGGTGTCGCATTTTCCTTGGCTTCGTAGGATGTGGTGAATGCCGCGGAGCGGGATGAACCGCATCTGTCGCGTCTTCAGATGACGGAGTTCCGAGAAGGAAGACCGCTGACGATCAGTGCGTACGTGCCTCGAACCGCATCGGCAACCGCCCGCGAATACGTAACAGTACTTACGCCATTGAATTTCTTAGTACGGGATCTCGTGAGAGCGGTCGCACTTTTTTCGCGGTTGAGTTTGCTTCGCCGCTTCGCGCGCGTCGTTCGGCTTCTAGAGAACTCGTCTGAAGAAGTCCCCGGTTATGTAATGGAAATTCGCCCGTATTCTGATCCTTTTCGCAGTCAAGCGAGACGGGAACGGGAAATACGGCGCGGCGGCCTTGATCGCACGCATAGCCGATTCGTCCAGGATTGCATGGCCGGAAGAATCCAGCAGATTCACCAAGACCAGGTTGCCGCTTCTTTCCACCACGAACTCGATGGTGAGGGTGCCTCCGATGCCGGCGCGGGCAGCCGAAGACGGATAGACCCAAACGCCCTGAATCTTGGTCTTCAGGTGGTTCAGATAAGAAAAGAACTTGTTGTCGCGAGTGTTGATGTCGACCACGACTTCTTCGGGGTCGCCGTCAGGATGATAGTCGTCGGAGCCGGCGTGCGGCGTGAGCCCGCGGGCTATCTCCTGCGGAGTCGGCCTCAAATCGACGTCAAGATTGCGGAGGTCCCGCGGTCGCGGGGGAGGCCTGGCCGTCCTCGTCATCGGTTGAGGCTCCCTGCGCTTTTTCTGCCGGATCTCCTCCGTCTTGTCGGGTTTCGCCCTTTTCGGCTCTTCGATCTCCTTTTCTTTGGGCCTGAGGAGGTCTTCCGGGGCCGGAGGAGGTTTTAGAGCCGACAACTTCTGTTGAGACGGGACCATTCGGCCCAGAGGCGCACTTTGTCCGGGAGGCATTTTGGCGAGGCGCTCTTTCTTGGCCGTATGGTCTCTGTCGGAAATCGCGGACGCGTGTTTCGGAGGCGGTTCTTTTTCCTTAGGAGGTTCTTTGGGAGTCACCAGGCGTACTGAAGTGACGTTTTCCTTTGGTTTGGCAAGACTCTTGACCGAACCCGGAAGGACATCTTTCGTAATCGCCGCGAAAAAGAGGATGTGAAGAATGAACGATGCGACTATGCAGTATTTGAGCGCGTTGTCGTTTTCAGGACTCGTCAGGATTTCCGACCGACGCATCAATCCCTCGGGAACGTAATCCTCTTCGTCCTCGCTGTATCCGTGGAGGACGCGTTCGTCAATATCATCCGACATGTTGAATTCTTGTGAAATATCGACGTCCGTCATTACGCCTTACCGTTTCCCGTGCGCTCTCACAGGCCCTTGCAACAACGTCGCGCAACTCGTGTCCATGCTCACGGTACGTTCTTTGTGCAGCCGTTCTCTCACGCTCCACGAGCGCGTCAGAAATACCGTACGAATCGGAACCAGAGCGGGCGGACATCCAGCCCCGTGAGTATCATGGAGCGCTCTCCGAGCGTGACCACCCGTACCAGGTTCCTTACTCCGTTTTCCCAAGTAATTACAAGTCGGTTCTCGTCCAACTTCCACACGCCCTTATGCTTTGCGCTGCCGAGCTGGGATTCCATTGTCATCGATAGAGAGCCGTCCTCGTGGAACCAGTAGAACTGCTTTTCGTTCAGTCCTTGGGGAACCTCGTCCATCGGGACTCCAGCCGGCATGACACCGGCGAGAAGCCACAGGCCGTTCAGCGTGCTTATCTTCTGAGCCGAACACGGGGCGGCCATATAGAGGATTATTGCCGATGCCGCGAGCGCCCAAGCCGTGAGCGTAATTCTCTGCATTCTAATCAACCCTGTCCCTGGTTTGCGCGAGGATCGAGACAATCGCTGTCGACCGAAAGGAGCCGTACATTGTCCCGTGCTCGCTCCGGGTCCGAGTTGGCATAGCAGTACACGCATCCATGGCCGCAGGTATCATACGCTCCAATGTCCCTTGACGCCACACAATTGCACTCGGGTCTCGACGGCGCTCTCTTCAAACCGGCCGCGGCTTCCGCTCGGGATCGGGAATCCACTACTTTGGCAAGCACCTCCGGGTCGATGCACCTCGCTCTGTCGATCCGCTCCGAAACGAGGAATTCGTGTGCACATGACAGTACCCTGATAGAGCTCTCCGCAGCAACCTCGGCCATCTCTTCGGCCATGTCTCGGCACTGAGCTTCATCCGGTCTCCGGTGATCCGGTACCCGGCGTTTCATGTGTGCGATTGTCTTCCTGTAATAGTCGCAAAAGCTGATAATGCACTCACTGGTGAAAGGTGACAGCCGCTCACAAAGACTCCTGAAATTGGTCACATGCCATTGTCGGTCCAAGTCCTCGGTCAGTACGATCGTATCGTATCGCCACCTGACAACCGATTCGGGGAACCGTTTCGCCATAGATTCCAAGACACTCAACGTGTGACATTGTTCCGGGACCTCCGGTTCGATGAAACGGGGGTAAGCGTTCACCGTGTAGAGAAAGGTGAAACAGTGCCCCCGGTCGACCAGTTCGTCGAGACTCGGAAGCAGAGGTCCCGCGTTCTTCGTCCAGAAGACGATGGCGATAACCTCTTCCGGCGTGAGCGAGACGATGTGTTCGCCTCTGCCGAAGGGTGAAACTACTCGTACGTACCCTTCCCGTACGCGGTTCATGAACCATTGGTGATGGAAGGCCGGGATATCGGTCCTTCTGCTGGCTGAAATGACGTTCATCAAACCTCCGTGAGTGCGCGCGGAGGCCAACCGGCCTCCCGATGTATCAAAAGTCTTGAATTTGTCGCATTTTTGGAGCAGTATCGTTGTCAGTCCTCGAATCGGGAAGTGTGCCTCTTTGATGCAACGGGTCCCATCGCACACCCGGAGGAGGCCAAGGACGCGGAATCACGATGCGGGATACAGTGCCAAAGAGTTCATTCATCGGCAGCGGGATTGCACGAACGAATCGCCTTACCACAGAGACTATCCCGCACCGGATGAGACATGTCAACACATTGGTTCGTTGCGAATACGCGAGGTTCTCGCTGAGCCGCATGACTCCGGTCGCCGGGTCCCGCCAAGTCTCGACGAGATCACCGCGTGAGATCAAAAAAGATAGCATTGTTGAACGCGTGCGGATAAGATATCAACGTCCTCGGGAAGCTCGGTCTCGTGAGAACGAGCTCGTGAATCGGTATCACGACCTCATATGGCGGGAATGTGTCTACACGGCGAGAAAGGATCTTTGATGGCCAAACCCAAGAAGACAAGGAATTCACTTGAGGGTCCCTTGCCCGACTCCGAGAAGTCGAGGGCCGTGGACATGGCGGTAAGCCAGATCGAGAGGCAGTTTGGCCGCGGTGCCATCATGAAGCTCGGTGCCGGCGGGGTGATTCCCAACGTGAAGAGCATATCGACCGGTTCCTTGGGCCTGGATATCGCCATCGGTGTGGGCGGAGTTCCTCAGGGGAGGATCACTGAGATTTTTGGCCCGGAAAGCTCCGGAAAGACCACTCTTTGCCTGCATGTAATTGCCGAGGCCCAGAAGAGGGGGGGCTTTGCCGCCTTTGTGGACGCGGAGCATGCCCTTGACGTGCATTATGCCAAGAAATTGCTGGTCAATACCGACGAGCTTCTTGTTTCCCAACCGGACACTGGTGAACAAGCTCTTGAAATCACCGAGATTCTTGTGAGATCCAATGCCATGGACGTGGTGGTGGTCGATTCGGTGGCCGCGCTGGTTCCCAGAGCCGAAATTGAAGGAGAAATGGGCGACGCGCACATGGGACTCCAGGCGAGACTCATGTCCCAAGCTCTCAGGAAGCTGACCGCGGCCATTGCACGGTCGAATACCTCGGTGATCTTCACCAACCAGATCAGGCAGAAGATCGGCATCATGTTTGGAAATCCGGAAACGACCACGGGAGGAAACGCGCTGAAGTTCTACTCATCGGTTCGCCTGGACATTCGTCGCATCGGGCAGATCAAGGAGGGAGAGACCATTATGGGCTCCCGCACCAGAGTCAAGGTCGTCAAGAACAAGCTGGCTCCGCCCTTTCAACAGGTGGAGTTCGACATCATGTATAATGAAGGCATTTCCTCCTCGGGTGAACTCCTTGACATGGGGGTCGATCACGGACTCATCGATAAGTCGGGGTCTTGGTACTCGTACGGCGAAGAGCGTATCGGCCAGGGAAGGGAAAACGCCAAGACGTTCTTGAGGGAGAACCGCGACGTGATGAATGAGTTACGTGAGCGACTCCTGACACGGACGGGCATAGTCGTGGAACAACCCGAAGAAGAGCCGGTACCGGAAGAAAATGAGTAATTACGAGAGCCTGAAGCATGGATCTTGATCAAGTTCTGAGAAAAGCCATTGAAATGGGTGCATCGGACATCCATTTGAAGGTCCCATTGCCTCCGGTGACCAGAATCGGTGGTGTGCTTGCTCCCATGCGGGGCGAGGAACGTTTGACCCCCGACGAGGTCAGGCGCGTGGCGCTCTCGATCATGAACGAGCGGCAGCGTGAGATTTACACCAAGACGAAGGAACTCGACATGGCATACGGAGTTTCCAAGCTGGGCCGTTTCCGCGTGAACGTCTTCTCCCAGCGGGACTCCATTGCCATGGTGTTCAGAGCGATTCCTTCGGAACCGCCCATGATCAAGGACCTTAATCTGCCGCCCATCATCGAGAAGATCGCGATGGAAAATCGCGGCTTGGTTCTCGTCACGGGTACCACCGGGTCCGGGAAATCCACGACCCTCGCGTCCATGATCAACCACATAAATTCCTTTCGGAATTGTCACCTTCTTACGATCGAGGACCCGATCGAGTTTCTCCATCGTGATCGAAAGAGCGTGATCAACCAGAGAGAGGTCGGCCAGGACACGCTTTCCTTCCAGAATGCCCTGAGAGCCGCCTTGCGGGAGGACCCGGACGTCATTCTCGTGGGAGAGATGCGGGATCTGGAAACCATCGAGATCGCCATGCTGGCCGCGGAAACAGGGCACTTGGTGTTCAGCACCCTGCACACTTTGGATGCCACCGAGACGATTAGTCGTATTATCGCCGCGTTCCCCATGGAGCATCAGAACTCGGTGAGGCTGCAGCTCGCGGGTATCCTCAAGGGCGTCATTTCCCAGAGGTTGCTCTCAAGGCAGGACGGCAAAGGACGCGTGCCTGCAGTGGAAGTCCTGGTCTCCACGTCACGCGTGCGGGAATGCATAGGCGACGAGAAGAGGCAGCGGGAGATACGGGACGCCATAGCGGAAGGACACATCAACTACGGCATGCAAACGTTCGATCAGTCGCTCATGCAGTTGTTCAAGAACAAGTTCATCACCTACGAAACCGCTCTGGCCGCGGCCACCAATCCCGACGATTTTGCTCTCTTTGTCAGAGGCATCAGCGGCACGTCCGAGGGCAAGTGGGAAATGAACGCGTGATGCCGGCCGTGGGGCTCGGTAATCGATTTCCTAAATGCGGATTCGTATTCTTAACCCCTCGAGATTGCCGTGGGCTTCGCCCTCGCAATGACAAACGTGAAGGTGTCCGCAGTATTCAAGTGCCGCCACAATAGTAGCTGGTTCTTTCAGGATCAATACGGTCGGGGCGAACGATAACCAAAGGCCCCAGGATAAGGTTTGACATTTGGTTGCGGCCCGTAGTTGTACCAGGGATTGTACGAGGGAGCGTGGTAAGGATTCGTTTGATAATGGCCAGGCATGAGGGGACCACCAGGACCGTAAACCGTGTTCGATATACCGGGTACCGGCCACTGGCTGACCGTATAGCCCCAGCAGGCGCAAGCTCCAAATGCCAGCAACGCAAGGATTGTGAAAATTACGGTGGATTTCTTGACCATACCCACATCCTCCTTTCCTCATTACAGTACCTAGGACCATTCTTGTCATGAATTGGTCTCCCTGGCAACTGAAATTCGGACGCCACAGTACCTATTCAGTTAAGAGGGGCGCTTGACTGGGTGGGGAAGAAGGCCATTCAGCGCAGAGATCCCCGGATCAAAGTCCGGGACAGGAATTCCCGGGACACAATACCAATTTCTCATAGCATGGCTCTATGGCTCGTCTGTCACATATCGTAGTTCCCGGCTATCCGCACCATGTCACGCAGCGTGGTATTCGCTCGATGGACGTGTTTCATTCGGAGGAAGATTCCCGTATGTGTCTGGGCATGCTCGGGGAAGAAATCGGGCGGCCCGGAGTCAGCAGTCTCGTGTGGTGTCTGATGACTAATCATGTGCATTTCGTTGCCATACCTCAGACAGCGGCATCACCTGCCGGCGCGTTCGGTGCGACTCATCGCCGTTACACGAGGATGAAGAACTTAGCCGCTGGGGTATTCGCTTACCGGTTTCAAGGGAGATTCGTTTCCTGCTTTCCGGACGAGAGTCACCTCATGGCGATGACTCTGAAAAGTAGTGCTGTGTCCCCGGAATTCGGAGAATGTGACGACTGCTTGGGGAACTTGGGAGACTGATGATCGTCGGGAGGTTGACCAACCGCATTGCCAAGCATATGCCTTCCGTGCTAAAGTTCAAGAGCATCCACGCGCACTAGTCTCATTTTCTCCGGGGAGGTATTATTGTGCCGGCAAAGGTCCATTCCGGCTCTCTCATCGGTATCGACGGGCACCCGGTCGAAGTTGAAATCGACGTCTTTCCGGGTCTTCCGTCCGTAGTGGTGGTAGGTCTCCCCGACAGCGCGGTCAAGGAGAGTGCCGCCCGCGTCAAGTCTGCCATTGTCAACAGCGGTTATCCCTTCCCTTCGCGGCGTTGGACCGTGAATCTCGCTCCTGCGGCCCTCAAGAAGGAGGGCTCGGGGTTCGACCTTCCGATCGCCCTCGGCATGCTCTCGGCTCTTGAATTCCTGCCGTCGGATCGACTCAAAGACTACGTCGTCGTAGGTGAGCTGTCCTTGGACGGACGAGTCAAGGCGGTGCGCGGAGCCTTGTCGATTGCACTCATGGCCAAAGAGATGGGATTCAAGGGGCTGATACTCCCTGACGTGAATGCAGCTGAAGCCGCGGTAGTGGAAGGGGTGGAAGTGCTCGGCGTCTCGACCCTTCTCACGACCACCGGTTTTCTCATGGGACGCGTACAGATTGAACCCGCCAGGGCGCCGACACGGAGTCAAACGACGGACGGCCCATATTACCCAATTGATTTCAAGGAGATAAAGGGACAGGAATACGCCAAGAGAGCCGTGGAAGTGGCCGCGGCCGGCGGTCACAATGTCCTTATGATCGGGCCTCCGGGATCCGGAAAGACCATGATTTCACAAAGGATTCCTTCCATCCTTCCGGAAACGGTCTTTCAGGAGGCGGTAGAGACCACAAAGATCTATTCCGCGGCCGGCCTCCTCGGAAGGAACGGCTCCCTCGTGACTACAAGACCGTTTCGCTCACCCCATCATACCGTATCCGACGCGGGCCTTATCGGAGGAGGCGCGATACCCAGACCGGGGGAAGTGTCCCTCGCGCATAACGGCGTGCTCTTTCTCGACGAACTCCCCGAGTTCCGCAAGAATGTGTTGGAAGTCTTACGCCAACCGCTCGAGGACGGTCACGTAACCATATCACGAGCCCAGATGGCATTGACGTTTCCGGCACGCTTCATGCTCGTGGCGGCCATGAATCCGTGCCCCTGCGGGTACCGAGGCGACCCTAAACACAGGTGCGGTTGTCCGTCCCTCGCGATCCAGCGATATTGGGGGAAAATATCAGGCCCCCTTCTTGACCGAATCGATATTCACGTCGACGTCCCCTCGGTCGCCTGGCGGGACCTTACCGCATCGCCCGACGGGGAGCCGTCGCAAGTCATTCGGGAACGTGTCAACCGAGCACGAACGGTCCAACTGGAACGCCTCGGAAACAGCCGTCTCTACTGTAATGCGCAAATGGGTTCCGTACTGATCAAAGAGCACTGCAAACTCGGTCCGGACTCCGTAGGGGTCCTTGAGCGAGCCGTGGACAGGCTCGGACTGTCGGCACGCGCGTATCACCGGGTCCTCAAGATTGCCCGGACCATTGCCGACCTGGACCACAGTGCCGGCATCCGGTCTCCCCATGTGGCGGAGGCGATTCAGTATCGGACACTCGATCGAAGAGTCGACTGAAGGTTGAACAGCCGGGGATGGAGGAATTGACCAACATTTGAATGTGGACTAGAATATGGATGAGAATCCATATGGAGGTCGCCACGTGAAGACCATTCAGATGACCATCGACGAATCTTTATTGGCCGAGGTCGATCGAGCGACGCAGGAACTGAACACTACTCGATCTGCATTTATTCGGTCTGCTCTGCAACTTGCCCTTCGGCGGCACCTTATCGCCAAGCTCGAGGACCAGCACGCTCAGGGTTATGCGCGCCTACCGATCAGGCCGGATGAGTTCGACGGCTGGGATGACGAGCAGGCGTGGGGGCTTCCGTGAAGCACGGAGATGTATACTGGTACAAATTCAAAGAACCGGACAAACGGCGGCCGGTCCTTGTTCTCACACGAAATTCCGCTATTTCGTTTCTCACATCCATAACCGTGGCTCCCATCACAACGACGATCCGGGCTATTCCCACGGAAGTCCCACTGTCCCGGGCCGACGGCATGTTCACTGAGTGCGCGGTTAATCTGGACAACATCCAAACAGTTCAGAAATCAAGAATGGGAGAATTCATCACCCATCTTTCGCAACAGCCGATGCGCAAGGTCAGGGAAGCTATAGAGTTCGCTCTGGGCTTTGATGCGCTATGGTAAGGCATGCACTTGGGAGCGTATCGCACGCTTGGCTGGTAACCGACGAGACCACTGCCCAGTCGACACACCTACTGCTGTATTTCACAAATACGGTGACGCATTTTCCCGGGCTTCGTAGGAAAAGCAGTCTCAAGGGGTTAAGAATGCGTGACCGTATTTACGCCAAAGAACATTGAGGGTCGCATGCAGCGTCGTTAGGGCACCACGAGGTGTGTACAAGAGATCTATGAGCCCACACGCTTGAAAGAAGAAGATCCATCGGTTATCATGGCCGTGAGAAGGGGGGATTTCGTCCGTGTCGGTATTTTCCCGACGCCGTGCTCGTTGTGGTCGCTCACTTCGAGGGTGGGACGTGGTGTTACTGGAGGAACAGATGAGGGATGGTTGGTTTGGTCTCCTGCTGGGCGTTGTGGTCTTCGGGGCAGCGCTTGAATGCTGTGCGGATCAGTTTGCCGGAAAGCTTCAGCGTGTCGGAATCGACACGGTGACGGTCGTCGGCTCGGACAACCGGACGGTTGTCATGCAAGTGGAAAGTGGGCAGAGGCGACAGGCTGCGCCCTATATCGGAAAGTCCGTCACGGTTGATTTCCGGAACGAAAGAGGACAGTGCAGGGCGATCGGGTTTCGATCTCCGCAACAACGAAGGTGAGGCACCATCTGGGATGAATCGAACAAGAAGGAACCGACCACACCACGAGTCGAGTTTCCACATGTATACCTGCCCCTTGGGTTGCGGCCTACGCCGGAATGACCATTTGGAAAGCCGGTGCCGAAATCTCCATGCGAGTGTCTATGAGGGGGAGGGGGTATCGACCCCGGGCATTTCCCCGGGATCGATTTGCGCCGTACGAATGAGCGCGGCTCTTTGCGTTACGGTCTATAGGTGCTGTCCAACGGCAAAATCTCGTAGGACTTTCTCTCTTCGTTTCTCGCCGCCAGCGTGTATTTCTTGAGTCTTATCTTCATCTCATCCGCGCACGAGCCCTGCGGGCAACTCTTGGACTTGAGAGCGATCGCCTTTTCCTGCAATTCCGCCGCCTTTGCAGCATCGCCCGCCTGGAAGTACGCTTCCGCCAGGGTTTCCTGCACGACCGCATCTTGTCCCTCGGTCATCTCATGGGCCTTGCGTGCGAGTTCCAAGGCCTTGGTGCCGTCTCGGAGCTTCTCGTCGGGGCAGGTCATGAGGAACCAGGCTCTGTCCTGAATGGACCATGCATCATTGGGCTTCAACTGCGCGACCTTGGAAAAATCTTCGGAAGCCTCTTTGCACTTCCCCATGCGGGTGAGGACCCATGCTCTCACGCGGAAACCGTCCGCAAAATTGGGGGATGCCTCGAGAGCCTTGTTCACGTCGACAAGAGCCTTCTCCTGGTCGCCGAGCTTGGAAAGAATGTGAGCCCTCTGTGCATATGCCCACGCGTAGTTGCCGTCGAGTTCCAATGCTTTGGTGAACGTGCCGATGGCCGCCTCGTCCTGGCCGAGCACCTTCTCGACGATTGCCTTCTGCCCGTAGGCCGGCGCGCTGTCCGGATCCAATTTAACGGCGTTGTCGGCATCCGCCAGGGCATCGGCAAGTTTTCCCGTGTTGAGATACGCCGCCGATCGACCGATATAGGCATCAATATTCCCCGGCTGGGCCTTAATGGCCTGATCGAACAGAGAGACCGCTTTTTCCCAATCCTGCTTCGCCATGGCGGCCCTTGCCGAGGCCAGCGCGGAATCGGGCGTCTTTCTCCCCAGGTCGGGTATCACGAAGATTGCAGCAATGATGACTACAACGACAATCATGAATCCAACGAAGCTGTAGGCGGCCGATCCTCTTTCATCGTTCAGTTTGCGGCCCGTATGGGACTCACCTATAGTCCACTTCATCTCGTTCTCTCCTTGAATCATGGTTGAGTTACTGGCGCAATTGTCTCAGTAACGGCGGAAACGCCTTGGAATATCTCCCAACTAGTATGTGACCGATCTGTCCGTGTCGTACACGTCTGCCCGGCTTACGTCTTTACCATCCTGTCGACTCGGACCGCACTAACCGGAGCAGTGACTGCGGTGGACCAATTCCCAATTATACTCATTCAGGAAGGGAAATCAACGAGTATGTGGAGATTCGGGGCATGTATTCCGTTACGACCGACCGGTCGAATCAATCGTGTCGGTGCGAGGACCCGGCAGGTACGGGGCCAAAGAAGATTCACCCCCTATCCGAGTGCATGCGTACGATTCGTTTGATCATTTGCGTCAAAATGTGAGAACGTTCAGGGAGGACATGAGAGTATCATGCGGTGTCCCAACTCACCGCGACGAAAGGGAATCGGCACAATGATGAATCCGGTTGCCGGGGAGATTCAGATAGTTCTGTTTGACTACGGCGGAGTCATTGCGGAAGAGGGTTTTCGCGAAGGCCTCATGGAAATAGGAAGAATCAACGGTCTGTCTCCGGACGCATTCTTCGAGACCGCGACGGAGGCGGTTTACCGTACGGGATACGTCACGGGCCGTGCCTCGGAGGCGTCATACTGGGCGGACCTGAGGAACCGTACGGGAATTCAAGGGACCGACGAAGAACTCCGCAAGGAAATCCTCGATCGCTTCATACTGCGGCCGTGGGTCTTGGACGTCGTTCGAAGCGTGCGGAATTCCGGGGTGGAGGTAGGAATTCTGAGCGACCAGACGAACTGGCTGGACGAGCTCGACGAGCGCGACGGGTTCTTCCGTGAGTTTCACCGCGTCTTCAACTCATATTACATGGGAAAAGGGAAACGAGACCCTACCGTCTTTGAGGACGTCTCCCGAGAACTGGGGGCCTCCCCCGAGCGGATCGTCTTTATCGACGATAACCGGGGGCACATCGAGAGAGCCGCCGCCGCGGGCTTTCGGGGCATTCATTACCGGGACAAGGAAAGCCTGATCGAGAGCCTGACCGCATTGGGGCTCTTGAAATGAAGAGCCGCCGGCGTGCAGTGAATTGGCACCGAGGACCTTGAGCCGTGGTGTCCGGAGAGTCTTTCGGCTCATTGTCCCGAGAACCGGTTCATCGTGGTTGATTTCCCCATACGTCGTCCTTGGAACGATCCGTGTTATTCGCCGTTGTGTGCTTTTCCCCGGGCATCCATTGGTATACCATGACTCCGGCCTGCTCTTCCTCGGCCTCGATCGGCGGGACCGGGGCATGTCCGCGCCGAATGTACCGCGCGCGGCGATCCATCCAGGGGGTATCCGTTTCATCGTGTCATGACTCTGCAGCGTTTCCTTCATCGTCCCATGCCGGCGGTGCTCTGTTGCCTGTTCATCGCGGTTCCGTTTCTGGTTGCCGAGTTTCCTCCCATTACGGATTTACCGCAGCAGGCCGCCCAGATAAGACTTTTTCTGGAGACGCTTCGGAATCCCGAGGACGCGCCGTACCGGATTCAGTGGTTCACGCCGTACAGCCTGTCGTATCTTGCGTTGGGGGCCTCGTGGGCGCTGTTCGGACCGGAGCGCGCCGGCAGAATGGCCATGCTTGGCATTGCACTGCTCTGGATCGTCGCGATTCACCTTACGGCACGTCACCGCGGGCGATCGGCCGCGGCTGCGACCCTAGCCGGTCTGTTCGTGCTCAACCACATTATGTACTGGGGTTTCTATAGTTTTGCCATTGGGTGGCCGGCGTTTCTCCTGTGGTTTCACGCGGCCGAAACCTCATACGGCCGGAAGGCCTCCATACGCGACGCGGCACTGTTGTTGAGCACCGGCCTGCTGCTCTACGTGAGTCATGTGCTCTGGTTCATTGCAGGCATCGGGTGGCTCCTGGTAAGCGGTCTGTTGCTGCACCGCGACCTTAGGGCCGCTGCGGTCAGGATCGGGTATCTGGTCCCCCTTATTGCGGCCGTGGCAATGTGGTATCCCATGTTTTCCGAATCAACGATGTCCACTCCCGCGTTGTGGGTATCGACGCCGTTTTCGCGTTTGACACTCTCATGGCTCAGCGACGCAGCTCTGGGCGGTATCCGCGGGCCTGCGGTACCCGTGGTCTTCTGTGCCGCGTGGGTATGGATTGCCGTGGGGATCGCGCAGCATGTGTCGGCCGTCCGGGTCCGGCGGGGACGCGCAGACTCTGCCGAGAATCACGAATCCTCCATGGATTGGAACCTGTTCGCGGCCGCGTGCATGTTCTTTGGGATGGCACTCATCCTTCCGGACAAGTTCATGAATACCATACGCTTCGGCGAGCGTTGGATGCCTGCGGCTATGATCCTGCTCGTGCTGGCCGCGCCCGCGCCCATGTTCAGGCCGGTCCTCCGGCGTGCTGTGGCAGCCGTCGCGGTGGCGGGCCTTTGCACCGTGATCGCGTTGACGTGGCTCAGCTTCCAAAAAAAGGACCTCAGCGGATTGCAGGACGCACTGAACGCACTCCCTGAGAAGCCGAGCGTGTTGGGGCTTTCCTTTATCCAGCACAGCGAGTTCGTGACCGGATATCCGTTTATTCAGATGTTCGCTTATTCCCAGTTGTTGAAAGGCGGAACGTTGAACTTTTCGTTCGCGGAGTTCTCCCCGTGCCTGGTCGTTTACAAGACTCAGTTCATCCCGCCCTGGACCGGAAGCCTGGAATGGTACCCCCGCCGCGTCCGGTCAACGGATTTGGACTATTTCGATTTTGCATTGATCAATGCCGTTGAGAAGGAACACCGATTCTGGGCCACACAGCCCAGGCTGACGCCCGTCACTTCCGACGGCCGGTGGCGCCTTTATCGGATCTCCCCCGGTAATGATTCTTTCGAGCGGCCCGCGGGCACACGAGACTGAACCGGGAGGAGCGATCCCGTCAGTACAGGATTTCATGAATATGGTCATGTGTTCTTGAGGGCCTTCGGCAGGGTCGCTACGTCCGAGCGAAGCCTGCAACGTCCCGTCCCGCGTTCTGCGCGGGATGCCGCGCACGTGAGGAATATCGACACGGAGGCAGGCGCTGCCAAAGCCGGAATGATTGCCGTGAATTCGGCACCTTATATACGCCGTGAGTACATGGAATAACCGCCGGGGACGGCAACCGTTACGTGAAGAAATACCCTTACGTCGCATCTGTTCTCTCGGAGAGGATGGAACGCATCTCTCGAACTCGGCTGCAAATATCGGGTGCGCGAGTGATCCCCGTAATCATGGCCACACGATGTGCTCCCGCGTCTCGAACCTGACGAATATTCCCGGGATTGATTCCCCCCATGACCGTGAAGGGGATGTTGAGCCTTGGACCAATCTCTTGTATTGCCTGCAACCCCAGGAACCGCTCCGCGTTCTCTTTCGTGGCGGTCGGGAAGATCGGTCCGATATTCACGTAATCGGCCCCATCTTGCTCTGCCCGAACGGCTTCTTCGAGGTTGTGCGTCGATGCCCCAATGATCAAACCCGGTGCGATCCGGCGGGCCGCGTTGACCGGGAGATCGCCCTGTCCCAAATGAACGCCGTCGGCCCCCGCGGCAAGGGCGACATCCACATGATCGTTTATGATCAGGAGAGCATCCTCCCGCCGCGTGCGTTCACGGAACACGAGGGCAACCTCGTACAGGGCTCTCTTCGCCCAGTGCTTTTCGCGCAGCTGGACGATCTTGGCTCCTCCTGCCAGGACCGCGTCAAGCACCTGGACGTTCAGTCGTCCCTCCGACAGTTCCTCACACGTGACCGGATAAATGTCGATCTTACCGATTCTCTCAAGGCGCTCTTCTGGAGTCATCCTCCACCTACAAAACGAATGATTTCGACCTCGTCCCCGTCTTCAATGATCACGGCCGGAAATTGCTCTTTCCGTAAGATCTTCCGGTTTCGTTCCACAACCACGGTGGCGGCCGGAATGTTCAATTCCGCGAGTAAATTGCGAATACTGATGCTTCCGTCACATGTTTGCGTCTTGCCGTTTACTTTCAAGGTAACAGACATATTAATCTCCCAGGTGCTCGATTGGACGAGTACGGTATCGAATTCACTGCAACCGTCCTTGCTTCGGTAGCGCCGGCCTCCGTGCCGGTACTCTTCTTGGTGGGACTCCCGCGTTCTGCGCGGGATGCCCGTCATTATCACCACGCCCGGCCGGGACGCTACCGCGCGTTTGCGGAATGCATCACCGTGTTTGTGCCACAGAGTGTACTCACGCATGCAGGAATGCCGCATCCCAGTCCTTCCACAGCGGTTCATAACCGAGGGCCGTTATCTTCCGAGCCACCTCTCGGGTACTCCTGGTGTCGTTGATTTCGAATTGGCCTTCCGCATCCCGCGGCGAGGCGTACCCGCCCGGCGAGGTTCGGGAGCCCGCGCTCATGTGCGTTACTCCCAAAGGGATCAGGTTGTCCCGCAATTGAGCGGGTTCCCGGGTAGATAAGACCAGTCCTGCGTCGGGCAAGTAGATCCGGAGCGCACACATGAGATGAACCATGGCCCTGTCGCTCGCCGGATGCTCCGGGATGTACCCTCCCGCCGCGGGCCTCAGCCGAGGGAACGACACGGCAATATGGCTTTGCCAGTACCGTCGCAAGAGGTACGCGGCATGCATGCCGACGAACGCTCCCTCCACCCGCCAATCGGACAAGCCCAACAGCGCACCCACGTTGAGTCGCCGGAATCCCGCTTTCCCGCCTCGATCGGGTGTGTCGAGGCGTCGGTCGTAATCGCGCTTGGGACCGCTGGGATGAATCGTCGCGTAGCGTCCCCGGTGGTACGACTCCTGATAGATGGTCAGACCGTCTACGCCTTTCTCTATCAACACTGAGTAAGAAGGCGTGTCCATTGGGTAGACCTCGATGGAAATCGACGCGAACAGCGGACGCAGCGCCTCTGCGATACGGCCCAAATCATCCGGGCTCACGCTTCCGGGCGACTCCCCCGTGAGCAAGAGGACATGCCGAAAGCCCGATTGGTTCAATGCCGCGGCTTCTTCGAGCACCTCTTCCGGGGTGAGCGTAGCTCGGCGGATCCGGTTGTGACGATTGAACCCACAGTACACACATGCATTGACGCACTCATTCGACAGATAGATCGGGGCGTACAGTTGGATGACACGGCCGAATCGTTGCACCGTGAGTCGATGGGTCGTCTGGGCAAGGTCTTCGAGCATGGGTTCCGCAGCGGGCGAGAGCAGAGCCAGTAGATCGTCGTGACTACGCTTTTCGGCTTGAAGGGCTCGTTCAACGTCCGAGGTCGTCTTCTCACTAATTGTCGCCTTCATCCAGTCCCAGGACAGATTCCGGATCTCCTCGAGAAAACTCATGTCAAACGCTCCTCAGAAAATCGGTCAGCGGTGAACTGGCACTGGCTTTCCATTGCCTCCTGCCCAGACCGGCCAGGCGTGCACGGAATCCGGCCTCCACGCCGAGCCTGAACGCTGCTGCCATGGCCGCGGGGTCGCCGGCCACGGCAATGGCGGTGTTCACCAAGACGGCATCGGCACCCAGTTCCATGGCCTCCGCGGCATGTGAGGGAGCCCCCAGGCCCGCGTCCACGACGACGGGAACCTGTGCCCGATCAATAATCATTTGGATTGCATCCCGTGTCCTCAGCCCCTGGTTGGTCCCAATGGGGGCGGCCAGCGGCATCACGGTCGCGGCGCCGGCTTCTTCCAGCCTCTTGGCCAGGATCAAATCTGCGTTGATGTACGGCAGGACCGTGAAACCGTCCTTGACGAGAATTTCCGTCGCTTTGAGAGTTTCCACAGGATCGGGGAGAAGGGAATGGGGATCGGGAGTAACCTCCAGTTTGACCCATGGCTCGCACCCGGCAGCCCGAGAGATGTGGGCTAACCTCACTGCTTCCTCCGCGTCTCGTGCACCACTGGTGTTGGGGAGTAGGAGATGGCGATCCGTATCGATCGCTGCCGGGAGGTTGTCCTGCGGATTGGAGAGATCCACTCGGCGCAGAGCCACGGTGACGATTTCCGCGCCTGACGCGATCAACGCATCCCGCAGCACTTGATTCGAAGGAAACTTCCCCGTTCCCAGGAGGAGGCGGGATTGAAACTCGCGGCCTGCAATGACGAGCGGCGGTAAGTCCGACATGGTCTACTCCTTCGCGTTGTGCATTGTCGGGGTGGCGCGACAACCCGCCGGGACAAACAAAAGAGGCCGCTTTACCCACGGGCAAGCGGCCTGAAACCATTCACAAAACTCTCAAACTCTGGTTCGTACGCCACTTCCCTACGCCGGTATTGCCCGGATCAGGTTCCAAGGGTTGGGGGAAAAGCCCCTCTCAGCGATTAACTGCACCCCTAGCAGCATCAATACTGCAGATTATCTTACATATGGTCGTCTTTCGGTCTAATGGACTCCTAATCTGCCATGTTGGAAGATTCGGTTACACCAAGTGAACATCCTTGTCAAGACCCTCTTCAGGAAAAGTGCTGAAGTTGCAATCGTGAAGCAAACTGTTAGACTAATCCGTCGTTCCTCAGTCAGTCTCGAGAGCAAGGTCAAGGAGATGGAATGAATCTCTGGGTCGTTGCAGCAGTGGAAAACGAACTGAACATCGTCAGGGCCGAACTCAGTGCCGGATTCGGCGGGATGGCAGGCGGACACCGGTACTACCGCGCCTCCTGGGGCCGTCACAGCGTTTATCTTGGAGTGACCGGCGTGGGAATCGTGTCGGCAGCTGTCGCTGTAACGGCATTTGCGTGCACCATCGGAGCCGATAGAATAATCATGATCGGTTCAGCGGGAGCGTACCCCGGGTCCGGGCTTCAGATAGGTGACGTTGCGGTAGCCTCGTCGGAGACGTTCTCCGAACTGGGAGTTCGCGAAGGCCCCGGTATAGGGAACGGAGGGGCTCTGGGCGTCTCGGATGTCGAGCAGACGATTTTGTTGGACAAAGGACTTGCCCGCGACTTGGCTCACGCGGCAAACGAAGCGGCACATGCCGGGTCGGGCAGGTTCCTTACGGTGGCAGGCGTTTCGGAAGACTTGGGCTGTGCAGCTACAAGAGACCGGCATTTCGGAGCGTTGGTTGAAAATATGGAGGGATATGCATTAGCCTCGGCTGGGCAAAAGCTCGGAATCGAGGTCGGCGAAGTTCGCGGGATAAGCAATTACGCAGGTAACAGAGACAAGGGGGCCTGGAATCTCGATGCTGCCAACGAACGTGCTCAGGCCGTCGTACCGGCGTATTTGAGGAAATACTTGCAGTGAAAACCTTGACGATCGGATACTCGCCGTGTCCCAACGACACGTTTATAATGGCCGCACTGGCAGAGGGGAGGGTGGATACGCCTCGGAAGTTCCGGCCGGTTCTCGCTGACGTGGAAACCCTGAATCAATGGGCCGTGGAGTCACGGCTGGAAGTGACCAAACTTAGCTTCATGGCTCTGGGAATGGTGCGGGAATCCTATGGCCTCCTTCGGACAGGCAGTGCCTTGGGCTGGGGTTGTGGGCCGCTGATCGTGTCTCGGCCCGGTCGGAATCTCTCGGAACTGGAGCGCGGTCTTGTGGCAATGCCCGGAATCCTCACATCAGCACGTCTGCTCTTGAGCCTCTATCTGGGGCGCGAGCCCGGATCCCGTCAAATGGTGTTTTCCGACATTATGCCTGCAGTAGCCAGGGGTGAAGTGGATTTCGGCCTGATAATCCATGAGGGACGCTTCACGTATCGTCAACACGGCCTGATTGCTCTTCTGGACCTAGGCGAATGGTGGCAAGCGGCAACGGGCCGGCCCCTTCCATTGGGAGGTATTGCAGTACGCCGAGATGTGGGTGAACAGACCGCACGACAGGTTGATGAAGCTATCTCATCTTCTCTGAAGCGGGCGCGGGAGAACCCCGACGAGCCGATGAAGTATGTCCTTGCCCATTCGCAGGAGATGGATCCCGAGGTGACGGCGCGGCACATTGACCTCTATGTCAACTCGTTCAGTGACGATCTTGGGGCCGCGGGCGAGCAGGCTGTGGCGACTCTTCTTTCCAGAGCTGAAGAGGCCGGTCTGATGCCCGGTTCGACCCTGCCGCTCATGGCGTACTGAGATCTTTCCCTCGGATGCGCCGTGTATCCAAAGCGCTCCAGGCTGTCGGCCGAGTACCCGACCGATGTCAAGAATGAGTTGAGGCCGTTCCACAGCGTGTCATCCAGATCGTACACGAGTTGTCCGAAATAGCCAGAAACCGTTTCAACCGGCAATCCTGTGGATTGGGCCGCCTCGATGCAGACGCGAGATGCGTCCGACCGCCCCATGGCATATGACGCCTGAAGGAGGTGGTACATGGCCTGCGTTTCGGCGGGGTACTCGCCGGCAAATGCCCGACGGACGCACCAGAGACCGAAGACGAATCCTTGACCGGAAAAGTCTTTCCACGCCTCTCCGAGGTCATAAACGAAGCTCCTGTGCGCTGATTGTGCGGCTTTCAAGGCCCGGTCGCCGATGAGCAATACGGCACCGGCTCTCTCACGCTCCGGCATCAGAATTGCGGGCACTTTCCAGTAGTCTCTGAGCAACAGTTCCAGGAGCTTCACCGCGGTGGCGGATGCGCTGCTTACCGCGATGGACCGGCCGTCGAGATCGGTCACCGGTCTGTCCGACCGAAGGATGACGCTGCCCACTTTGCCCCGGCAGCCGATGCATAAGCCGTCAAGTACCAGCCATTCGTCCGCGCGCGCTGCGGCTGCAATGGAAGAGACAGGGCTCACATCAAGCCGACCTTGGGCCAAGAGCCGGTTCAGCGCCGTCGGCGGCCCTCTTTGCAGTTCAACCAATCGGCCGAGGGGACTTGAGACAAGTCCCCAGTCAACGGGCAGCGTATTAATGTAGGCCATGCGCCCCATTCGACCCAGTATCACAGGCGCCTCACTTCCTCGAAGTCGCCGGTTACCAGCTTTGATGCAGCGGAATGCGACGAATCAGCAACCAAATCAACGTAGATGAGACGAGCCGCGTTGCCCGGTCTGAAGCAGCCAAGCTCCG
>JAVHLK010000069.1 GCA_031082285.1 Desulfomonilaceae bacterium | reverse complement strand
CGAAAATGAATCCGCATCGTGCTACGATTTGTCTCCATGCCGGAGTTTTGAGACACTCTCTTCATCCCCCGGAAAGAATGGGAGTATCCAACCAGGTTTTCCGCCCTGAAGGGACAAGATCCCTTCAGGACGCGTTGTGAAAACTCGGTTGCCCGATTTCCGGGCCTTGAAGGGCCCGGCTAATCCCGCGGGACGCGGGACGTGTCCCTTCGGGATGTCAAGAGCGACTTTGAACCGGGATGGACAAATATCCTTATTCGTGAGCGCTTTTGGGGGGCTGTGGAGAGGATCACCGGATGGACGGGATACGTGGGAGACAGCGAAAGGAAGCTAATTTAGTCGCGCTGTTTCCCATATACGGTCGCGTCTGCCGGCACGGTATCCCCGTCGAAGGTACCACAAATCGTCGAAGACGCGGTCCGGAGTGTTCCCGAGACTGTTTATGCGCTCCTAAACCTGACTTATTGCAGGACTTCGAGTCTTCATGGTTCACTTTTCGCTCGCGTTGAACGCGGTCGACAGATAGTGAATTCCGTCTCTTGCCCTTTCTTGATTCGCTCGCTACTATCATGAGCAACGGAAGTTCCGGTGCCGGGCGACGGCACCACAATTCACGCAAGAAACGGCGGCATATTTGCGAATCATGGACAAGTTCATCCTCTTCGATATAGATCAAACGCTGCTTGAAAGCGGCGGCGGCGGTCTCAGCGCCATGACCAAGGCGTTCAAGGTGGTCACGGGCATTTCCAACGGCTTCAACGGGATATCGTACGCGGGCAAGACCGATCCCCAGATAATCAGGGAAGCTCTCGAAGCACACGGTCTGAGCGTCAACGGCACGAGGTTGAATCGACTGATTGACGTATACCTTCGGTACTTTCCCGAAGAGATGGCAAGCAGGGGAGGGCGCCTGAAACCGGGTGTATTGGAGCTCGTGGAACGTCTTCATCAACGGCGGGATCGTCACCTCGGGCTTCTCACGGGAAATGTGGAGAAGGGCGCGAGGATCAAGCTCGGACATTTCGGCCTGAACAAGTATTTCTCCGTGGGCGCGTTCGGGAGTGACAGTGAGGACCGGAACGTGCTGCTCCCCATAGCACTCCGGCGGTTCCGTCACCAGACGGGCATGCCCGTGACCTACCGAGACTGCATTGTGATCGGAGACACCCCCAGAGACGTGGAGTGCGCCCGAGTGCACGAAACGCCCTGCATAGGCGTTGCCACGGGTTCATCATCGGTATCGGACCTTAAGGCGGCCGAAGCGGACCTGGTGGTCGAGGACCTTACCGACACGGAAGCGATTCTCGAGTGGATTGCATCGCTCTGATCGGCATCTCGGGCCGAACTCTCAATGCAATGATTGACATTATAGCTGTTTGTATGCTATTCTATTAACAAAATTCGTGGCTGTAATATCTTTTTGTGCGTTGGAGCGTATAATGAAACGAATGATCTTCTGTTTCACCATAATCATTGCAGCGGCCGCCGTGATCTCCTTCACGACTGATTGTGAAGCCATGTTCTCATTCGGTCTCCATCGAGACTGCGCGTTCTTGACCGCTCTCTCTGAAGCACAGTGTCAGTTTCCTCCGTTGCTCAACCCCTGTCAGGTACCCTGCCGGCCGCCCGGATTGCAGAAGCAGGCGGTACCCTGTGCCTTTCAGACGGCATGCCCCTCTCTGACGCTTCCCGCCCACGGCGTCTCTTATGGATGGAATCCGTATCCTCTGTTCGGCATGAGATAGTCGGGACGACGATGGGACACGTATTTTGGGCGATTGTAGCGTTCGATGAACAAGAATGAGGCCGTACATGCCGGTCGCTCTCACCGGCCGCGGCCGTGCCCGATCCCACATCGTTCCCCGCTTGGGGTATGTGTTCCGTTTGGACTTGACTCTTGTCTTGATTTCATTATGGTTATGTGAGTGTTCCCGCGCATGGCAAGATGACGGTTTGCGCCGCCGTTATGCCGGGAAACGCCGCAACGACGCACGAATGCACACGGCTGCCGCACGCGTTCCATGACCAGGCATCAGGAAGTGCGCGTGAGGCGGCTATTTTCGGTTGCGGCGCGCGACGCGTGAACGAATTTCGAGGCATGTGCCCGAAGGGCCGATACCGTGAGTTGTACGGCCATGCCGCGTTGATGAGGGGAAAAAGGTATGTCGTTGGGTGCTGGTTTCATGCGATGGCCGGCCACCGCGGTCATCGTTGTCGTACTTCTTTGGAGTGTCCCGGCATGTGCTCAGTCGAGCGGTACCTTTCTGAAGGACCTGGTGCTGAGTCTCGCCCGCCCCGACCAGACCGCTGAGCCGCGGATCCGATGGGGCGAAAAGATCGACCAACTCATTTCCGTCCCGTCGTGGGAGAGCGAAGAACACACGGGCGCGGGGCTGCCGTACAAGGCAGGATCCACGTCTGCAGGCTGGTCGCGGGGTTTTCCGCGAACGCTCGCCGCGCCGGAAGAACTCTTTCCCGGGATCAAGTCCCTCGAACCCCTCGGGAGAGATCTTGTGAGGTTGGCGTCGTTGCCGCCTGTGGGATATGCCGCCATACGAGCCGGCAACACCTTGATCGATGCGCCCGAGCGTAGAGCCTCCGTCGGCGGACTCGTTACGGACGCGACGGGAATCTACTCCAGGCTCGAGATACAAGTGCAGCGATCGGAATACACGTTGCGGCTCTTCGCGATCAAGCGCAACGGCGACAGAAAAGTGCTCTTTACCTGTAGGACCGGCCTGGGATCGGCCGAGTATCCAACGCCGAGAGGCTCGTACTACATAATCAGGATATTTGACGACAACCCGTTGTGGATTCCGCCTCCCGACAGACCGTGGGCCTGGGGACAATCTCCCAGTCACTCGGTATACGGCGGGCACATGATGCCGTTCTTCAGTAAACGGCCTCTGCAATCCGCACGGCAGACCGAGCCGATCGGCGACTTGGACTGCGTCGAAGACAAACAGCAGATGGTCGATGCGGGCGCTTACCGTATTCACGGGACCAATTCACCGTGGAGCGTGGGATCGGCACAATCCCACGGTTGCGTGCGTATGCTCAACAAATCCGTGAAGGAACTCTCGGACTTAATCAAGATCTACGCCGGCACCACGACGAGAGGTCGAACCGCTAACGGATCGTTCGTCCAGTTGGCAAAACCGGTAAGGCTCATCCTGTTCTGATTCCCGATCCGCCTCGTTCCCAGGATCCGTCTGGGAAGGCATGCCGGGAGATCTGCTTCCCACAGGGAAGAATCCCCCTCAATCCCATTGTTCACGGGGAGGCCGGCAGCGCAAGGGCAACCGGGAATGGAGTCCTGAATAGTATCGGAAAGCCTGCGCTAGATTGCCGTGACCTGTTTCGTGTGTGAGTACCCGCGCTGGTTCGTCATCGTCGCCCAAGTTTTCTCCGAATCTCCGCAAAGGGGAATTTGGCCATGAGGGGCCGTCCGTGAGGGCATACCTCCGGAGATCCTTTCCGGTCCAGGGTCTTCAGCAACGTCCGTATCTCTTCGGCGTGCATGTTCTCGGATTCCTTTACCGCGGTTCGGCACGCGACGCTCTTGAGAAGCTCTTCCCTGAGCCGTCCGGGATCGCCCCTCACTCCCGTATCGAGCATCACGTCAACGAGTTCACTGAGGAGTCCTTCCACATCGTCCTTGTTGAACCATGACGGCACCCCTTTGACCACGAAATCCTTTTCTCCGAATTCCTCGATCCTGAACCCCGCGGTGTGAAGGACGCCCAGATGCCTTGCCAAAGCTCGGGCCTCCACCACGGAAAACTCGATTACTTGCGGAATCAGCAGATCCTGAGATTCCAGATGTTCGCCTCGACGCTCGGAGCGGACTAGGTCGTCGAAAAGGATCCGTTCGTGTGCCGCGTGCTGATCCATGACAATGAGCTCCTCATCATTGTGGAGTATGACGAAAGAACCGGGAATCCTTCCGACTATGCCGAGGGAGGAGAATGGGCCGGTCTGATGGCCGAGTCGAGGGGCGTGAGTCACGTCTGCCGCGTGTCCGGGGATGGTTGCCGGAGCCGGAACGTCGCCGCCGGCAGTCGCTTGTTGCGTTGCGGCATCCTGAGGCAACGAAGAAGGGGACGCCGAATGGCCGGGATCACTCCGGGGGGCCTCTTCGGGATCCTCGCGGCTCAAATGGCGCGACAACGAATCGGTCGGGGAGCGGGGAAGTCCGTACTCCCTTCTTGTTCCTCCGGGAACACGATACGGTGCTCCGGTCAAGGCATCGTAGACTCCGTCGAGGATGAGGTCGTAGATCTGTTTGGGGTTCACGAAACGCACTTCGGCCTTTTGAGGATGCACATTCACATCGACCTTATCGGGAGGCAGTTCGATGAAGAGAATGGCGAACGGGTACCGCCCCCGTTCCATGAGATTGGCAAAGCCTCGGGTCACCGCTGAATTGATCAGCCTGTCCTTGACCGATCTGCCGTTGACAAACGTCAGCACGGACCGCATGTTTGAACGCGCGTACGGCGGTTTGGCCACGTAGCCCTTCAGGGAGCCTTCATGGGCAGAGTGATTCACTTCGACGAGGTTTTCGCGCACGTCCTTGGAGAAGAGCGTATAGATCCTCTCGTAGGTGGAACCGACCGCGGGCGCGTCCATCTTGAGCTTTCCGTCCTCAATGTACGTGAATCCTACGCCGGGGAATGCGAGCGCAAATCTCGTCACGGCCTCATGCACGTGACCCGCTTCGGTGGCCGTTGCCTTGAGAAACTTTCGACGCACCGGCACATTGAAGAACAGGTTGCGAACCTCCACCATGGATCCCACGGCCATGCCTTTGCGATCGGCAGAGCGGATCGTTCCTCCTTCCACGGTAATGACCGTCCCGGCAGGATCGGCCTCCTCACGGGTCATCAACGTCAAGCGAGAGACCGACGCGATGCTTGCCAAGGCTTCCCCGCGGAATCCCATGGTTGCGATGCCCACCAGGTCCAGTTCGGTTTTCAGTTTTGATGTGGCGTGTCTCTCCAACGCTTGAAATGCATCGTCATGACTCATGCCCGTGCCGTTGTCTCTCACGCGAATGAGTTTCTTGCCGCCGTTCTCGATTTCCAAGCGAATGGATGTCGCCTCAGCGTCGATCGAGTTCTCCACGAGTTCCTTCATAACCGAAACCGGGCGCTCCACGACCTCGCCGGCTGCAATCCGGTTGATGACTTTTTCGTCGAGTACTCGTATTCGACCGGCCATACCGACTCTCTTCGCAAGGCCTGCCTCGGCCCGGCTCTAGTGTCGCCGGAGTCCTTGCCTGCGCAATTCCTGTAGGGGTAGACCCCTGTGTCTACCCTCGGGCACCCACCGCCGGGGTGCCCCTGTGCGGCCGGCAGGGACGCCGGGTCGCTACCGTATAGGCCTTCTCCGTCTAATCAAAAAGCCGGGACTGACCTGCAGGCGCGCGGTTCTTGAAGTGCTCGTACGCTTTTCGAGTGGCAACGCGACCTCTCGGAGTCCGGTCGACAAAGCCTTCCTTGACCAGATAGGGCTCGTACACGTCTTCCAAGGTGTCTCTCTCCTCGCCGATAGCTGCCGCGAGTGTTTCAATGCCCACCGGTCCCCCTTCAAACTTGAACAAAATGGTCTCGAGGAATTTTCGATCCATGGCGTCCAGCCCCGTGTCGTCCACGTCGAGCATTTCCAGGGCCTCTGCCGCAGTCTTCCGGTCGATGATGCCGTCTCCTCTCACCTGGGCGTAGTCCCGGGCCCTTCGGGTCAGTCGGTTCGCCACCCGAGGAGTGGCCCTGGATCGAGCCGCGATCTCCTCCGCTCCTTCGTCCGTAACTTCCACGTTGAGAATGGACGAGGACCGTTTCACGATGACGGCGAGTTCGGCAGTGGAATAGAAATCGAGATGGAACAGGATGCCGAAACGGTCGCGCAATGGGTTCGTCAGGAGCCCGGTTCGTGTGGTAGCTCCCACCAGCGTGAAGGGAGCGAGATCGAGCTTGATTGTCCGGGCGCTGGGACCCTGACCGATGATGATGTCGAGTTTGAAGTCCTCCATTGCGGGGTACAGGATTTCCTCAACCACGGGCGACAGGCGGTGTATCTCGTCGATGAAGAGTACGTCCCGGTTTTCCAGGTTGGTAAGGATGGCCGCCAGGTCTCCGGGCTTTTCGATGACCGGTCCGGACGTGGTCCGTATCTGCGCTCCCATTTCCCGCGCGATGATGTTCGCCAGAGTGGTTTTCCCGAGTCCCGGGGGACCGTGAAAGAGCACGTGGTCCAAGGCCTCGCCTCGTGCTGCCGCCGCCTCTATGGACACTGCAAGGTTCTTCTTGACCTTCTCCTGGCCTACATACTCGTTGAGGCTGGTCGGGCGGAGGCTCCTTTCGAGTTGCTCGTCTCCGCGGATCGGGTGGCCGGTAATAATTCGGTCGGTAGACATGCCGGTCTGCCTCGGCTGAGTGGTATTTCCGACCTTTTCGGCCGGATTACAAGCAGACCTGATTCCAGCGACGTCACCTTGTCGGCCCGCTTGCCGCGTCTCGATCAAAAGACATTCACTATATAGCACACCCGCCGATCCTTGTTGAAAGTTCTGTTCGTCCATGATAGGCAATACGTACACTCGGAATGATGCCGTGAAACGATGGACGCGTGCGCGGGAAGGGTCGGACCCGGACCCTGAGCGAAGTGGTCCGTCCCTTGGCGGCACGAGAGAGGTCCTGAGAAAAGGTCACTGACGACACCATAATAGAGCGGAGGTTTTGGGATGTCCGGCCACAACAAATGGAGCACCATCAAACACAAGAAAGGGGCGGCCGACGCCAAGCGCGGGAAGATGTTCTCCAAGCTTATCAAGGAGATCACAATTGCCGCGCGGATGGGCGGGGGCGACCCGGACGGGAATCCGCGGTTGCGGACGGCCGTGAACGCGGCAAGAACGGCCAACATGCCCAAGGAAAACATCGAGAGGGCAATCAAGCGTGGTACGGGCGAGATCGCCGGCGTCTCCTACGAAGAGATCGTCTATGAAGGATACGGGCCGGGCGGAGCGGCCGTGCTCGTGGAGTGCCTGACCGACAACAAGAATCGTACGGTGGCCGAGATTCGCCACATCTTTGACAAGTACAACGGCAATCTCGGCGAGTCGGGATGCGTCGCGTGGATGTTCGACAAGAAGGGAGTCGTAGAGATAGCCGCAACGGGCCTCGATGAAGATGAGGTTATGGAAGTGGCCCTGGAAACCGGTGCTCAGGACGTGAAGCTCGAGGGAGACACCTTTGAGATAACCACCGAGCCGACCGATTTCGAAGCGGTGCGTTCCGCGGTGGAGGAGAAGGGTTGGAAGATCGAACTGGCCGAGATCACGATGATACCCCAGAACACCGTGAAGCTGGAAGGTAAGAAGGCGGAACAGATGCTCAAGATGATGGACGTGCTCGACGATCACGACGACTTACAGAAAGTGTATGCCAACTTCGATATCTCTGAAGAGGAGATGATGAAGGCGTCAGCCTGACTCTTGGAGATCTTTGGCTTGCAAGCTCCCCTCCGCGGTGACGGCGAGATTCCACTCGCGCCGTACTGTTGTGTGACGCCGGCTTCTTTTCAACCGGTCCGGCCGAAGAATCAATCGATCTCACACGTTGAATCACCCAAGAGGATTGCACACCGCGCGTTGCACGGGTCCTCGGAGTGCTCTCTTGAAGGGCCGTGAACACGCGTCATGCTTCGTTGTGCGACCGGACACGGACATGTTACTATATGCGGGTACGGTATCGGGGGTCGCCGGTCTCAGTCCGCACGGGTCGGTCGCACTTCGTACGGTACCATCTCGAAAAGGAGAAATCGAACATCGTGAAAGTTACTATTCAGACCAACAAAGGTGACATCAATCTGAATCTGTATGCAGACAAAACCCCGCTGACCGTGGGGAACTTCGTCAATCTGGCCCAGAGAGGGTTCTACGATGGGCTCACGTTTCACCGGGTCATACCTGATTTCATGATTCAAGGCGGATGCCCCATCGGGACGGGTACCGGCGGACCGGGATATAGATTCAAGGATGAAATAGCACCCGAACTCAAACACGATAAGCCCGGAATATTGTCCATGGCCAATGCCGGCCCGGGCACCAATGGAAGCCAGTTCTTCATCACTCATGTCCCGACCCCTTGGCTTGACGGCAAGCACACGGTTTTCGGTGCGGTTGCGGGCCCGGACGATCAGCAGGTCGTGAACAGTATCGTGGGCAAGGACACGATTAAGAAGATCGTGGTGCACGGGGATACGTCGCAGCTGTTCGATACGGTGAGGGAGCAACTCTACGAGTGGAACCTCATTCTGGACAAGAGGTGAGCAGATGGGGTCGTAGACGACGGTCTGCGCAGCGAAACGGCACGGGCCGCCGATCACACTTGGATCGCGGCCCGTTTTTCTCCTGACGCGTGCGCCGTCAGTACAGCGACCTTAGCTAGATTCCTGCTGACGGTACGTTTTCTGAATCATCTCGTTAAGATAGAGTTCGGGGTTTTGAATCGCCTCCTTGGGAATGGAGAATTCGAGTGCGCCAGTGCGTTCCATGACGAGTTTCAACCCGTGGTGGTAGTTCTGAAAGATCTTTCGGCAGACGATCAAGGCTTCCTCCGAACCGTTTATTACCAACCGGATCAGTTCCTTGAGCGCCTCGGGTGAGAACCGTATCTTGAACCCGTACTGAATTTCAAATTCCCGCTCGAACGAATGAATCTCGTCTTCAACCTTGATGTAACGCTTGTACGCGGTCTCAGGCATGATTCCCTGAGCCGTGGCCGCTTCAACCACCAATTCCAAGGCTTCATGATCGAGTGACCTTCCGAAACTCGTTGCAAATTCCTCGTGTCGGTCCTTGAGCTCCGTCAGGAGTTCCTCTCGTTCACGGGCATCCACCTCGTCGAAGATCTCGCATCTCAACGGGTGATTCTCGTCTTCCAGGATCTCTTTCAGCACACCCCTGGGATTGCCTACCACTTCCTCGGTAACGGTGAATCGAGTGACGTCCGTGGAAGGGAGCATCCGCTCGAAACCTACCAGAACTCTTTCCATGACGCTGATAAGTGCTCTGGCTCCGGTCTTTTCTTGTCGAGCCTTTCTTGCGACGGCTCTCAGAGCATCATCCGTAAAGCGAACATCGATGCCGTACGACTTGAAATCCTGTTTCTTCGCGGTCACGACTGATGAATAGCGATTCTTCAGAATCTGATACAAGTCGTCCTCATCCAGGTCTTCGAGCACCGCGGTGACGGGAATTCGCCCCACAAACTCGGATTCAAATCCATACGCCATCAGATCTTCGGCTTTGACCTCCCTGAGGAGTTCACTCTGCCTCTGGTCGTCTTTGAGTTCGGCGCCGAAGCCCAGCCCTTTCTTGGAAAGCCGTTTGGATATAATCTTGTCCAGTTCGTTGAACGCTCCGGAGACAATGAAGAGGATGTCTCTCGTATTAATGGTGCGCTTCAACCGTTTGCCCGTCTTCTGGAAATGCGCCGCAGCCTCCATCAAAGAAACCGGATCGTGGGCCACTTTCAAATCGACCTCGGTTTCCTCCATAGGTTTGAGAAGGTTGCGTTGAACTCCGGTTCTCGAGACGTCCAGACCGATTATGTTTCCCGATGACGCGATCTTGTCGATTTCATCGACATAGATGATTCCATACCTGGCCTTTTCGATGTCACCATCGGCCTCTTGGACAAGATCCCTCACCAGATCCTCTACGTCTCCACCCACGTAGCCGGTTTCACTAAACTTTGTGGCATCTCCCTTGACAAAAGGAACTCCGAGCTTGCGAGCTATCAATTTGATCAGGTACGTCTTTCCGACACCCGTCGGCCCAATGAGTATGATGTTGTTCTTGATTCTCCCAATGCCCTCGTTGTCCGCGGCGTCGCCCTTCTGTTGGAAGTATCGAATACGATTGAAATGAGTGCAAATCTTCGTCGCCAACGTCTCTTTGGCGGCATCCTGCCGAATGACGAAACGATCCAGGTACTCGTGAAGTTCCTCCGGTTTCATTTCGAAACGTACACGAGACGAGTCCGACTCGCTTGGCGGCATTTCGCCCGTGCCCGACTCCTCTGCACCCGGCCACGGTCCTATCTGAGTTCCCATGACTCGTATTCTATTGCCATATTTGTTCGCAAGGAACTCATTAATTTCCTTCTCGATTTCTTTGGGATCGGGAAGATTCGTTCCCTTTGTCTCACGTTCCTTACTCATGATTCCACGCCTTTCCAGCTTCCGTATCCGTACCGAAATGAGGACGTCCCGGCCGGTTCACGGTCTTTTCCTTATGCATCGGGTCACCCCTCGCCACCGTTCCGGTACCGTGGCTCACGGTATCACCGTTTCAAACTTGAATCTAATATATGAACTCGACCAAAGTACGTCAATTGCCGTCAATTCGGTGAGCGTGAGCTCGTCGCAGCCGGGTACGGTTGCCAAACGAAAGACGGGTCCAGAATCTCACACGGCTCGAAGCGCGCCTTGTAGCTCATGGAGGAACAGTCCGCGACCAGGAAGCCCATATAGTAGTGAGGCACCCCGAGATCTCGGCAGATCATGAGCTCTTTCAGCACTGAAAAAGTGCCCAGGCTCCTGTACGAGAATTCGGGATCAAAGTACACATAGACCGACGAAAGGGACCTGGAAGACAGATCGGCAATGCCCACGGCCACGATCCTGTCGAGCAGCCTGTATACGAGTTCCACGGTATTGACCGGCGAGCAATAGAGGAATCGGTACAAATCGTCCGCTGAATTCTCTTGTGACGAGCGGTGTTGAACGGCAAGATAGTCGGCATATATGCGGTGTTTTTCGGCAGAGAGCCTCGGCGAATCGATGGAGACCACGATGTCCCGGTTCTTATTGAGTATTCTCCTCTGGGATTTCTTCGGCTTGTACCTCAGTACGGGAATGCGCAACGCTCGACATTCACTGCATTGTTCGCAGGCGGGCCTGTAGAAAAGGTGGCCTGACCTGCGAAAGCCGTGATCCATGAAGTCGTGGTACAAATCGGGCGGAAAATCGGAGGCTCTAAACGCTTCTTCACGTGCGATCCTTCCCGGGAGGTACGGGCACTCGTGTGGGTCCCCCATGACTAGAAAATCCAGTGATATCAATCCGTAAAGCGGAGATCGAATAACCGATGACCGTCGTCGGTCGTTGTGCCCGAAAGAGTTCGATTTGTTCATCGTCAGGTTCGCGTGTCGAGGAGTCTTTTTCGTTGACTCTTTGCAAAGACCTCCGGGGCCGGGAACGGACTGCCTACAACTGCTTCAACAGCTGATTTGCCGCGGTCAGAAGAGGGTCCCACACGGGCGAGAATGGTGGAGCATAGGCCATATCGCATTGAAAGAACTCCGGCACGGTCATCCCTGCGTGAAGCGCCACCGCGACCGCGTCGATACGGTGGGCGGCACCCTCCTTGCCCACCATGCTTCCGCCGAGCAACCTCCCTGTCTTCCGATCGGCGACGAGATTCACGAAAAGAGTCTGATTGCCTGGGTGAGCATGAGCCCTCGAGCGGCTCTTGATCATGTTTTCCACGGGATCGAATCCCGCTTCGGCTGCTTGATCGACGCTCAATCCCGTGGCCGCGACTTCCAGGTCGAACACCTTGAACACCGACGTGCCGACAACACCCGGTAGCTCGACGGAATCGCCGGTGACGTTGTCCGCCGCGGCCCATCCCGCGCGGTTTGCCCGGAGCGCCAATGGTATCCAGACCCGTTGGCCCGTCACAACGTGGTACGCGTCGGCACAGTCGCCCGCCGCGAAAATGTCGGGATCGGACGTTCGCAAGGACTTGTCCACGGCTATGGCATTCTTCGGACCCAGCTCCAGGCCCGCATCCGCAGCGAGTTCCGAATTGGGAACAACGCCTATGCCGGCCAGTACCATGTCCGTATCCAGTTCTCCTTCGTCCAAAATTGCTCTCATGCCGGCGGAGGCGGACTCAATTGCCTTCAGACCGGTGCCCAACCTGCCCCCCACCCCCTTGCTCGCCAGTTCCTTCAACACGAGATCGGCCATTTCCTCGGGAACATACGGCAGCAGCCGGGGCATCATCTCGACCATCTCAACCTTCATACCTCGCTCGTGGAAGGCTTCCGCCATTTCCAGACCGATGTATCCCATCCCGATTATCAGAACTCGCTTCGCACTGCTCTCAACAAGGTAACTCTTGATTTCTCGGCCGTCTTGAAGGCTCTTGAGGCTCTTGACCCCCGGTAGATCTCCACCGGGAACGTCGAGCCTGCGAGCGCGCGCTCCGGTCGCGATCAGCAGCTTGTCGTACGGTACCTCAAAGCCGCCTCCATCGGTCGTCGTTCCGAGGACCTTCTTGCCGTGCCGGTCTATGGCCTTCACCGTGTGGTCCAAGCGCAGGTCTATGCCTTGTCTTGCTCGAAAGACTTCTGCCTTCCGAACAACGAGGTCATCCATGTCTCGGTCGGCATCGGCAACGTTGTACGGCATGCCGCAGGCCGAATAGGACACATCGGTCGATGCTTCAAGCACGGTCACTTCCACTTCGGGATCGTTGCGCCTGGCCTTCGACGCAGCGCTCATGCCCGCCGCGTCTCCGCCGATAACCACAAATTTCATCTGCGGATTTCCTCCTTCCAGAAGTTGAACCCGGAGCATCTACGCGGTCCGGTCCATGGTCTTGTCGTAAGGGATAGTATAGACCAAACGGTCGGTGCTCGAAAGCCGAAATCAACCGTGCCGGCCGCCGTGTTGAGTCGGCACAAGCCGGCGGGAACGAATCTATTTCATGAGATCTTTGAGCGCGGCCTTGAGAGCCCGGGTAAGGGTCAGTTGGGAACCCGACTCCTCGAGGACCTTCTTGGCGGCGGCGCAAGCAACCCGATCTTTGTAACCCAAATTCACGAGAGAAGAGACGAGGTCTTCCTCCAACGACGAAGCGCTCCCTTCACCGGCACCGGAGAGCGGGCCGGTTCCGAGTTTCCGCATTTTCTCCTTGAGTTCAAGAATGATCCGTTCGGCGGACTTCCTGCCGACCCCGGGGATGGACGTCAACCGGTGCACATCGCCTCCCAGCACTGCGTTGCGCAATCCCTCCGGTGAGATTCCTGACAGGATCACAAGGGAGGTCTTGGCCCCAATTCCTTTCACGGTGATGAGCATTTCGAAGAGCGCCTTCTCCTCCTCGCTGCAGAAGCCGTAGAGCTCCAATGCGTTTTCCCGGAGAGCGGTGTGTACGTGCAGAAAAATCTCTCCGTTTCGAGGAATCGAATCCAAGGTTGCGAGTGAGACCGAGACTTCGTACCCCACACCCTGCACGTCGACCACGAGACGATTAATGCCTCTGTATAAGACATTCCCGCGTAAGCAAGCGATCATTCGGCCGCTCCGTCCATCCGGCAGATATGTGAATGATACAGGGCCATCGCCAACGCGTCGGCCTGATCGGATGATTTGAGTTCGGGCAAGTTAAGTATCCTGGTGACCATGAACACCATCTGGGCCTTTTCCGCTCTGCCGTACCCGGTAAGTCCGCGTTTAATCTCCATGGGACTGTATTCGTAGATGTCCATACCGTGTTTCTCGCCGAGCAGAAGGATGACTCCGCGCACCTGGCTCAGTTTCATCAGGCTCTGGCTGTTGTTGGCATGGAACAGAGACTCAACCACCATCACCGAAGGACGGTGTTCCTTAACGACTTTTTCCAGACGTTCGTGAATCTCCCACAGTCGCTTGGAGTGAGAAGCCGCCTTGGACGACCGGATCACCCCGCTCGCAACATGAGTTGCCCGAGCGCCGTTCTTGCGAATTATCCCGTAACCTGTAGCCGTGCTTCCCGGATCTACTCCTACGATCACCATGCCTGGACGTGTCCTCTCCGTACCCGGAACGGATATGATGTGTTCACACGGGGCGGACCTTCCCGGTGCCCCTTACGCGACACGCGGGTAGGAAATCCGTTCTTCCCGGCTTCCGCATCCCTGCCGTTTCCCATGACCCGGGCGTGCACCCAATAATCTTTCCGGCACTCCGGCATTGGATAAACCCATAGTTGTCTTCACCGCCGCCGGTTTTGCGACCCTATCTTCTCGGGGGGGGCGACATCCGCGTCGTACCTCCGGGGACGGACAAAGTCTATACTATGATCGCAGCCGTCTTTCCAGGAAATTGTTTCACGGGAGTGTCCGTTTACGAGCGTGGGAAGGGCGGACTCGGCAATCTCGAAAGGCGACGCGGACGTGACCGAGTTTCTTGAAACAGTGCATTTAGGCTCAGTCGGCGGAGTCTCTGACAATCGAGAACAAGAGACCGGACTTACCGCAGTGTTGAGTCTCGCGAATGAGAATTCTAGGCCAGTATCTCATCCTTGCACTGATTGGCAAAGGATTCCTTGTCGATGGCTTTCCAGTATGCGTCTTCCGGGGTAATGCGGCCGCTGTCCACAAGCTGCTGGAGCGCCTGGTCCATGGTCTGCATGCCTTCCGCGGTTCCCGTGTAGATGACGGACGCGATTTGGGTCAGTTTCGCTTCACGGATGAGGTTGCCCACTCCAGGATTGCTTATGAGAATCTCAACCGCGGCGCAACGACCGGATCCGTCCGCGGTCTTGACGAGTTGTTGCGCAAGAACCGCTTTCAGCGACTCACTGAGCATGCTCCTGATCTGGTTCTGCTGAGAAGCGGGGAATTCATTGATGATGCGGTCGATGCTCTTCACGGCACTATTGGTATGAAGAGTTCCGAAGACCAGAATTCCCAGCTCCGCGCAGGTCAACGCGAGAGAAATGGTCTCCAGGTCGCGCATCTCGCCGATGAGAATGATGTCGGGGTCTTCACGTGATGCGACCCTCAGGGCGTCTGCAAAGTCGTGCGCATGAGCACCGATTTCCCGTTGGGTAATCAGCGATCGCTTGTTCCTGTGAACGAATTCTAAAGGATCCTCAATGGTTATTATGTGCTGCTCTCGTGTCTCGTTAATCTGATTGATGATTGCCGCCAGCGTGGTGCTCTTTCCGGATCCCGTGGGACCGGTCACGAGAATCAAGCCTTTGCGGATCTCCATGATTCTCTGCACGCCCTTGGGCATTCCGAGATCGTCCAGGCTTTGGATAACAGTCGGTATTTGCCGGAATACGCCGCTGACCCCCCTCAACTGGTAGAAAAAGTTGCACCTGAACCTCGCCAAGCCTTCGATCTCGTATGCGATGTCCAATTCCAACGTGCTCTGGAGGAGTGACTGTTGCTCCGGCGTCATCATCTCGAAAAACAGCTGCTCGTTCACCTTGTGCGAGAGAGGCTTGTGATTGGTGGGGGCCAGATCCCCCTTGAGTCTCAACATGGGCGGGAGCCCCGGCACCATGTGGAGGTCCGATGCTCCGGAATGAACCATTTCCTTCAACAAGACGTCTATGTTGGCCATGCGAACCGATCTCTTGCTTACCTGCGCTTGAAGGACCTCTTGTCCTCCGCGTAATCGAGCGCTGTTTGATACGTGACTTTCTCGTTCTTGTAGAGTTGCCTGATGGCATCATCCATTGATTGCATTCCTTGCGCTCGACCCGTCTGCATCACCGAGGGCAGTTGAAAGGTCTTTTCGGTTCGGATCAGGTTCGCCAGCGGTATGGTGCCGATCATGATTTCGCATGCCAGCACTTGACGCTTGTCATTCATGGCGGGCAAGAGTTTCTGGGTGACCACGGCGCGCAACCCCTCGGCGAGCATACTCCTGATCTGGTTCTGTTCGTCGGGGGGGAATGAATCGATCAATCGGTCCACCGTCTTGGGTCCGGAGGAGGTGGAGAGCGTTCCCAGGACCAGATGTCCGGTTTCCGCGGCGGTCACCGCAAGCCGGATGGATTCCAGGTCCCGAAGCTCGCCCACCATGATTATGTCGGGGTCTTCTCTCAATGCGGCTCTCAGGGCATTGGTAAACGATTTAGTGTGCCTGCCGAGCTGTCTCTGATTCACCACGGCTTTCTTGATGGGATGTACGAACTCGATCGGGTCCTCGATGCAAAGGATGTGGACTGCTCGGCTTGAGTTGATCTGGTCGATCATTGCCGCAAGGGTCGTCGATTTTCCTTGTCCCGTGGCTCCGGTGACCAGGATAAGTCCCTGATGGAAATCACAGAATTTGTGCACCACCGGCGGCAATTCCAGCTCGGCCAACGTGGGAATCCGAAGGGGGATCACCCGAAAAGTCGCGTCAAGGCCTTTTCGCTGTACAATGGCGTTTCCCCTGAATCTCGCCTTGCCCTTGATCTCGTAACTGAAGTCAAGTTGAAGGTCGCGCTCCAACTGTGCCCGCTGCGATTCGCTCAGGATCTCGTAGATGAGTGTCTTGGAAAGTTTCGGGCTTACTTCCTGAGACTTTATCCTTTTCAACTTGCCGAACTGACGAAAAACAAACGAACTTCCTGTAGCGATGTGAACGTCTGAGGCTCGAGCCTGGACCGCCAAATCGAGAACCGCGTCTATTTGAGCCATCTGTATTCCTCATGCACGTGCCGGGAATTCCGGGTGACACCTCAATGGTCTGAAGCCGTGAATGTCACGATTAGGGCTTCACTTCCTCCGTCGAGTCAACATTCGGACTTCACGTTTACAGGGTTGACGGCAAAAACACCGCAGGAAACGGGGGGATCGTTAAGCAACCGGTGCCGGGTCCTGCTGTCCGGGTGAGCGGAGGTTCCCCGTGGCACGTGCCCGGGAGAGGATTCCTTTCCGGACTCCGGTTGATTACTTGGGCATTGTACGGAAACCGAAATTACCTCTTTCCTGAGATGCGTGCGCGCTGCGGAACCTATCTCTGATCTCCCGAAATTCTTGTTCCGCTACCAAGAACGCTTCAACCAGTTCGGGATCGAACTGTTTGCCCTTTTCCGCCGCGATGACCTCTCTGGCCTCGCTATGGGAGAAGGCCCTCTTGTAGCGTCTCTCCGTGGTCAGCGCGTCGTACACGTCGGCTATTGCTACAATTCGGGCAACAAGGGGGATCTCTTGCTCTCTCAGTCCGAACGGATAGCCCTTCCCATCCCATCGCTCATGATGGAAATAGGCCACGTCCTTGCCCATGGTGAGAAAACTTTCCTGTTCACCCACTCTCTCTGCCGCTTCTTCAAGGGCTCTCCCCCCGTGGATCGTGTGCTGTTTCATGATCTCATATTCATCCATACCAAACTTCCGTGTATTGAAGAGAATTGAATCGGGTATCGCAACTTTTCCAATGTCGTGCAATACCGAACACTGGACGAGGTCTTCGACGAACCGTTTGGTCATCCGCATCGCGTATGGTTTGCGAAACGCAAGTCTCTCGCACAGTATTCTGCAGTACTCCTGCAACCTCTCCAGATGAAACGCGGTCTCCCCGTCTCTCGATTCGGCAAGCTTGGCCAGTGCAAAGATCGAAGCCGCCTGGATCTCCTTGATTCGTTGGTACGATTCCAACAATTCTTCGTGCAGGATCACCTCTTTGGTCACGTCCTGGCCAAGGCCGAGTATTCCACGCACGCGACCGGAAGCGTCCTTCATTGGAGATACCGCCATGGACACCGTGAGCATTCTTCCGTCCTTGGCGACCTGTTTGATATTCTCCTGGACCGTGCCGGCTTCGCTGTGCATCAGTTGGGCGAGTTTGTTCACGTTTTCGAGGGTCGCATCTTCCACGGGGTACAGCTTGAGGACGGACGCGCCCAGCATCTCGTCGCCGGAGTAACCGTAGATGTTTTCCGCGCCGGTGTTCCAAAAGGTCACTTTGTGCTCGAAATCGGTGAGTACGATGGCCACTCTTGTGGAACTGTTGATGATGCCTTGGAGGAACTCGTTGATTCTCGCGAGTTCGCGCGTTCTTTCCGCCAGTTCTTGCGTCCGTTCTTCGACCCGCTCTTCCAGAACACGGCGGTAATGCATCTCCAGGCGTCTCAGCCTACAATGTTCAAGGCCCCTTTTGACAGTATTGAGCAGGACTTCCGGAATAATCGGCTTGAGGAGGAAGTCGTGGGCGCCGCGGCGCAGGGCTCTCAACGCGTTGTCGAGATCGCCGTGACCCGTGACCAGGATTACCGGCACGGTATCGTCGACCGACCTCACGCGGCGCAGCAGTTCCAGACCGTCCATATGCGGCATTTGGATGTCCGTGATAACCAGGTCGGGTTGTTTGTCCGAGAAGAGTTCGATCCCTTCACGGCCCTCCGCCGCAGTGAACACCTGGAACCCGTTCATGGACAACAGATCCTTGAGCAGTCCCAAGGACGTTGAATCATCATCTATTGCAAGGATGGAACCGGTCGTCGGTTCCTTGTCGGAGATGATAGGCCGATTATGGAAATCGTCTTGGGGACCGTGAAATTCGGATTCCAAAGACTTGGCTCCCTTCAACCACGCGGGTTGCGGATGGATACTCCCCACTCCGCCGCTTTCACAGGTCCGCCTCAGATTCCAGAACCGGCGATCACGGTTTATCGGCATACTGCAAACCCCGCGAAGAATGTCTCTTCCCGTCCCGGTGCACACGTCTTCGACCGACGATCACATCACAATGGTTCGATACCCGGAAGACGCGTCCCCGACACGTGCCTCAGATTCTGAGCGAAACGTAGTACTCAAGGACGGCAACCACTCCTACCCTGCCGGCCCTCTTCGATCAGCATCCCGGCGAATGTCTCACATCTTACGCATTGACCGGCTCCCCTGTCAATCATCAAGAAGCGTGAAATCGCACGGTTCGGGTACTGGTTTGTCGGTCCGTTGGGTCTGAAGCAGGTAACCTTCGAGGAATCCCGGCAGGGTTTTCTCGTGGGCGGCTTGTGTTTGTCACCACGAGACGCACAACCACCGTGTTGAGGTGGATCGCCGCGTTCGGACCGTCTTGGGCGTACGAGTGAAAACAGACGTCGACGCACCGGCGGGGGAAAAACGATAGTGTTTGCCAAGGGAAACGGGAGATTCGGGTGGACGGACAGGTCACCTCGACTGATCTGCGCGCTCCCAAACCAGAACGAGGTCTCGGTAACCTTGAAGTCCGTGCAACGATTTGGGCGCTTCGCTCGAGAAGGTCCCACAGGGTCTCAGTCGAGTTCGTCAATCGCCTTACCCATTTCGGCAAAGGCTTCGGCCACCTGACTCTTGGTGATTTCAAGCCGATTGGCCAATTCAAGGGGCGTTACGAGGCCCGCGTCGATGAGTTGTCGGAACAAACTCTGAAGCTCACGTTGGGTCAGATCATACTTGCTCATGAGAGTCTGGTCGTCCACACCCGAGGTGACGTCGTTCAAGAAACTTCTCGCGCTGATCCGTCGTGCCGGTTTGGCGCTCTTGTCTCGGATTGCCCTGATGAAGTCAAGGGCTGATGCTTTGGCGACACGAAACTCATTCCCCGAGAGAGCGTACTTCTCCTGCAAGGCAATGTCGGACATCCCGGCCTTGATGTCGTCCAGGAATTCGCGGACCTTGTCTTTCCCCAGTCGCACCTTGTGGGAATCGGATTGAATCAGCCGGCCTCCTCACCCCTGTAACCCTCAGTACCATTCAGGAGCAGCCCAAGTACTCCATATTGCGATTATAGTATTTGCACCGCGTCCGGGTCAAGCTGTGACTTGATACATGAAATGGCCGGTATTACATGAGGAAGGATTTCTTTGCCCAAGAAAACCAACCACGTGGCGTGTCAGGAAATCTTACAAGATGTAAAGTGAGTATCGAGAGACTCTTGGCACTGTATCGGACAAAAAATAAGAGGATTCAACTGGATGGTTTCGTGGGTGACGGCCCTTCCGCTCCGTTGTAGTACGTTTCGTATGTCGAAACGGTTCACACCTGTGGAAAGACTTTCTTGGATGCTTGTTTGCGAGGTGGCTGCCGCAGCCGGCATAGAAAGTGCAGACCTTCTTCGGGGTGGCGAAGAGTGCAAGGCTCAAGACCACTCTAACGTCGGCGTTGACTCATTATCCCCGGATCAGTAAAGACCTGCCGCGGAGTGCGAAAGCATTGAACAGTGTGGAGATGATTACATCCGTCATCAAGAGATTCTTTGGGAGCCTGTCTTTCAAGCTCAGTTTTTTCGCCGGTGTGATCACTTTCATCGCGGTCCTTTCCTTGACCTATCACGCCATATCAAGACAAGAGCAAGCCCTGATCCAGGAAAAGGTTCAAGGGGCACTGAAAGACTCGGAAGTGATCGAGGCCGCGATCTGGAACGGAATGATGACCAAGAATCGAGAGGTCATCCGGCAAATCGTCCAGGCTATTGGAACCAAAGAGAATTTTCGAGAAATCCACATATATGACAACAAGGGGATTCTTCACTACACGAGCAGCGTGGGGGACGGATTGGCAATCGGCACCGATTCGGCTGCCGCACAGAATCCTTTACTCAAAAATCTTGCGGACAATACCGCTTTCAAATACAGGTTCGTGGAGGACGGCAAATACTTGAATGTGGTGAACCCACTGAGAAACAGTGCAAGCTGCTCTTCCACCAAATGCCACTCGGGCCCGGATCGAGAAAGGTCTCTCGGGGCCCTGGAACTTACGGTTCCACTGGAAGGTCTTCGCACGAAGATCAGGGATCTCAAGCTTCAGACGATCTTGTTTGCCTCGGCACTTCTTGTCTTGATCTCGACCATAAGCGGGTTGGCAATCGTATTCGGCGTATTGCCTCCTATCAGGAGACTTCAAGAAAACGCTCGAAAAATGGCGTGGGGGCAATATACTCCTCAGGGAGTGCCGGCGGCAGGGTCTGACGAGATCGCTGAACTCACTCGCTTGTTCGACGAGATGAGCCTACAGATCAATGAGAGAACACGGCAGCTCGAGCAAAGTCGTCGCCAATACCGGGAGCTTTTCGAACAGGTTCCGTGCTATCTGACGGTTGTGGACGAAAATTACCATATTACGGCGTCAAATGCCGCATTTAAGGCCGAATTCGGAGATCAGGTGGGCAGGTCATGTTTCAAGGGATTCAAAGGCCGTGATTCCAGATGCGCGAATTGCCTGGTGGAAAAGACATTCGCCGATGGACTCCCGCATCGATCCGAAGAGACATGGTCTCTGGGCGACAGAAAGGCATTCGTCATCGTTCATAGCGCTCCCATCAGAGATAACGGCGGGAGAGTCTCGGAAGTGATGGAGATGGCTCTTGATGTGACAAGAGTCGAGCGACTCCAGACGCAATTGAATCGTAAGGAAGAGCAGTTTCGCAATCTCTTTGAGAATGTTCCATGCTATCTAACCGTGGTGGACCCATCCTTCAGGATCGCCTTTCACAATAGACTCTTCGCGGAAGAATTCGGAAGCAGCTGGGGCAAGCACTGTTTTGAGATCTACAAGGGAAAGGACAGGAAGTGTGACAAGTGCCCGGTGGCGGAGACCTTTTCTGACGGAAAATCACACAGTACCGAGGATACTTGGCACCACAACGGGAAAGAGATTCACGTGCTCATACAGACGTCCCCGATCACCGACGAATCAGGAGCGATAGTGGCGGTCGTCGAGATGTGCACAAATGTCACCGAGCTGAAACTGCTTCAAAGCCAGCTTATTATACTGGGAGAGACTATTGCGGGCATGTCCCATTCCATCAAGAATATTTTGGCGGGGCTCGAAGGAGGAATGTACTTGGTGGACTCGGGGCTCGCAAAGGGCCGAGAGGACAGGGTACGCACCGGCTGGGAAATACTGAGAAAGAATGTGGGCAGGGTCTCCGAGTTGGTGAAGGACATCCTCTATGCCTCGAAAGAGAGGGAGCCTGAATATAGAGAATGCGACCCGGCACGGATTCTGCTTGACGTGTACGACCTCTACGAGGACATGGCCCGGAAAGAGGGAATTGAGTTCGTGAAAGACATCCCGCTCACACTTGGAATGGCGGTGCTCGATCCAAATGGAATTCATACGTGCATATCGAACTTGGTTTCGAATGCAATTGCTGCTTGCGCAGCGGTCCGGGCCAAGAGGTCTCGTCGGATTGTCCTAAAAGGTCAAGCCCAATCCGACAAGCTCGTCATAGAACTCAGTGATCACGGGATCGGTATGCCACAAGACGTAGTCGAGAAATTGTTCACAAAGTTCTATTCTACAAAAGGATCGAAGGGTACGGGCCTCGGACTTGTGGTGACCAGGAAGATCGTTGAGGAACACGGTGGCCGTATTGAGGTGGAGTCGGAGTTCGGAGTGGGGACTGTGTTTACTGTGGTCATCCCGTTGAGGCAACCAATTTCGATAACGGCCTGACCATCTAAGCCGGCCTCTTTGAATGGGGCGACGGCCGCAAATCTCCTTGGAAACCGCGTCCGAAAGTTCTCAGGAAGCGACCGGCAACAGCGTCATGGGGGTCGCTTCCTTATCCGGAGCCGTGCCGGCCTCAGTCACGATCTTCGGATGGTTTATCGTTGTCGGTAGACTCCGCTTCAAGTCGGTCCCACGTGCTTTGGCCGGACACTCTTGAAAGACGGTGATACTGCCAGGCCAAGTGGCAGTGAAGGATAGCCTCTTCAACCCAATCCCGCAAGTCGCACATAGCGCCCCACGTACCTTGTGCTTCCTCTTCATCCGCAGCCTCCTTCACAACGCCGTCCACCTTCTGGAGGAGGTCGAAGATCTTTCCGAAGCATTTGTGTACGTGAAGTTCAAACTCATCGTTGCTCTGAAATTTCACTTCCGTTCCCTTACTGAAGAAGCGCCCATTAGCCTTCACCGGCACCGGAAAAAAGAAGCAACTACTGAAGAAAGCTGGACAAAACCGGTCACCGGTCATCCCTCATCATATTGACTTCCATTTTCCTTCCGGGAGCATGAGATCCGTCACGCGCAGCTTGGCCGGTTCGTTGAGATAATACGAGTCTGAGGACTCCGGTCCCACTAAGACCACGGGAGCCTTGAACTTGGCGGCAAACTCATCTATCGTGGTTGTCCCGCCAAATGGTGTTCCCTTGCCGTGATACCCAATCACGAGAATCTCGTAATCCCCGTTGCGAAAGCACCGCTTGAGCTCAAACTCATCGTTTCCTTCGCAGAGACGAAATCCAACGTCCGTGTATTCTCCCAGCCGGTCATCAAAGGTCTCACGGAGTTCCTTATCTTTCTTGGCCAGGAGATCCGGACTCACCGGTGCGACTTCTTTCTTGTCGGCATCAACAAATACGATATCTCTTCGGAGCTGGTACGGCGATTCCAAGAAATGGAATATATTGAGTCTGGTCTTGTGATGCCGCGCTAAAGACAGAGCATAGTCAAAGGCCCAGTCACCCTCACGCGAAAAAATAGCACATAAACCGATGCCCTTCATGATTCCTCCCGATCATTGGTCGTGAAAAAAGCACTCTAGATGACGTGTGAGCTCCATTGGACCGAAATCCACCCGTTCCCACGAATGTCCGGCACAATATCCGGGTTGCGCTGCATTGCCGGCACGGAAGCAGGCCGGCCTCTCGAAGTGTCGCACAATGGCCGTCCCCCGAACCGGACCGCCGCTTTAGTGAGACCGGTGCCGCAAGGAGGCTGAAAAATAATAGGACGTCCTGATTATCCAGAGCCGGGCATATGCCGGACTCAAGACCTCATCCGAAGCTCAGCCGATCGATTTTCGTATGACTTCCAGTAGGACCTCTTTGTTAACCGGCTTTTCAATGTAAGCCTCCGGGGGCTTGATCGTTCTTTTCTGGATCCACTCTTTGAAATCCATGCTCGGGACGTCGTCCTTGGAGAAGCCGGTGACCATGACCACCGGAATATCCTTAATTTCATCGTCCTTCCTCAGTTCCCGATACATCTTGATTCCTGTCTTGTTGGGCATCAAGAGATCAAGAGAAATGAGGTCGGGTCTTTCCTCTTTCGCCTTTTGGAGCCCTTCCTCGCCATCCAATGCCGTCACGGTTTCGTAACCGCCGTCCTCCAACAACGCCGTCAAGAAAGCCAGCATATCGGGCTCATCATCGATTACCAGAATCTTCTTGGCCATGACATGTCCTCCTGGGTTGCTTAGTTGGCTTTGTCAAACGTGAGAAGTTGTGAGATTTGACCGCGTTTCGTCACAGTACTAAAGCCGGTGCAACGAGCTCGGCCAGGTTCATCACCTTGGCGTCTATCTTGTAATGCCCGCAAATCTCTATCAGCTGGTCCGTACAGTTGTGACAAGACTGGAGAACTACGTTGGCGCCGGTGGCGCGGATCTCATCCGCCTTTATCTTACCCGCTGCGATCCGGCGCTTAGAGAACTCCGACATGGCCAAAGCCCCTCCGCCTCCACCGCAACAGTAGCTCCTCTCCCTATTATGCTCCATCTCGACAAAGTTGTCTGCACATGCTCGAATGACAGTCCTTGGTTCCTCCAGTATTCCTCCGGATCGGGCTATATTGCATGAGTCATGGTACGTAAAGCACTTGTCCGCATGGACTGACTTGTCCAGCTTCAACACTCCATCTTGAATAAGTTTTGCCATGAGTTCCATGACACTGGTAATCTTGAACGTGACCCCGCCAAGCCAGTTTGGAAGCTCCCAGCGCAAGGCTCGGTACCCGTGGCCGCATTCGCCCGACAGCAAGTATTCGCACCCCAGCCGCTTGACGTCTTCGGCCTGCCATTTCGAGAACAGCCTTGCGTCCGCGTCGTTCCCGTTGAACAATGCGTAGTTGGTAAGGTCCCAGTACCGAGAGGAGATCGTGAAGTCCACACCGGCCGCGTTCAAAACCTTGGCCGTGGCCTGGATTGTGAGAGGATAGTACTTGGGTTCCCGGGGGTTCAACGTCAGAAAGAACTTGGCACCATGTTTGTCAAGCGGAATGGTGAAGTTCTCGCAGCCTTCCTCGTCCTGGAGCTCTTCCTCTATCCATTGTATCGTCTCTATGAATTCATCCTGAGGGACGGCCATATTGTTTCCGTGGTTGTAGTGGGTGTCAACAGTGTCCTGTAGGTTCTGCGGACATCGACCCACCTGCTGCATCATGCTCCTGGCAGCCCGGACCATCATGCCGTAGTCCACCCCCATCGGGCAGTTGTACGTGCAGCGTCGGCACATCGTACATCCGCCGAAGAGTTTGTCGAACATATCCTCGGCCAGGTCCTTGGTCAGGGGCCGGGCACCCACGAATGATGGGAAGATCTTTGCCATCCAGTCGTAACGATACTTATACCACTTCCTGAAACGGTCGGCTTTATAAGCCGGAACCAAGGTCTTGTCCTCCGGAATGGAAACGCTGTAATGGCACGAGTCACTGCACATGCCACAGTGAATGCAGCCGGCGAGGGAAGTTGCGACCACTCGATTGATCTTCCCGGGCAAGAGCTCTTCCATTTCCGCCAGCATTTCCGAAGTGAATTCCGGTTTAAGCGGCCATTGCCTCTCTTCGGCCGCACCCAGCTTCTCCGGACCCTCGGATTCCTGTGCCGGCCATACCTTTTCTGGCGTATCAGTCATCGATTCTCCTCCGTTAATCAAAACAGGACAATAAGCCTTACCCTCAGGGCTTCCAAGTAATCTCTTGATTCCCTCTGTTTAGGATGCCTCTTCCACCGAAGATCATCCCGAAATTCACACGCCCAAACGGATACAGGACGTAATGCGATATCTTGCTGAAAGGTACATAGATGAGGAAGAATGTGGTCATGGCAAAGAAAGCCCACATCCAAAACGTTTCCACCTTTCCTTCGAGCCACGTCCACATGGTGATCACACCGACTCCAAAGAACGCCGTCATCAGTATGATCGCGAAGTAATCATCCGGGGTCGAGATTATCCTGATTTCCGGCACGGTGAGTCGCCGGTAAATACGGCGCAAGCCGATGAGGGCCGCGAGTACCATGAAGACCATAATTACGACGGTAAGTGTTGGAGTCATAATCTGCGGCACCAAAGGCATGAAGAAGGTCGAACCGATAGTCAGTGCCACCGCCACATGAAAAATGATGAATTCCCCATAGAAATAGAGATGCTTCTGTGTACTCTCCATGTCCCAGGGCCTAAGTACGTTGAACAACGAGTGGAAAGATCCTGTGACACGATCACCCTTGAGTTCGGCCTTTTCAGGTGGAAACGGCTTCTTGAGAAGTTGAGTAATCTTTATTGTGTACATGCCGGCCATGAAGAGCAGGGCTGCGTATTGAATCGGTTCCTGCAGCACCCACATCGCGTAGCTCACTTTATGTTCCATGCCTTTCATACCCCCTGGTTCCGCTGTCTCGTCTTAATGGCTCTCCATCTATTCTTCGGGCGTCAGACCTCCCGATGCCGTCGCAGACAGTCCACCGGCGATGCTTATTGCGGCGACGGTATGCGTCTGCAATTCATTGTTCTGCGAGCGTCCCGAACACATCTTGACGATCGGAAAGCAGCTCTGCAATGGTCATGCCAATATACGACAAACGGCCGTACATACGAAACGCGCACCCAAAAGGCCGACCATCCGCGTGATAAAAGACGGCCGGCTTCCGTCAGAATTCTTTACACTATGTAAAGGCCGGAAGCTCGGTCTTATGCACTAATTGTCTACTCCATTTATCGTCTTTCACCGTGTCCCGTGCGAAGCTGAAACCGATCTGAAACCGAGAGAATATGGAGACAATTCCACAAATTTTCTCCGGCACCTGAAGGCCTCCGCAGTTCCCGGACAAATACCGAAACTCCCTTCTACAGAGGGAAGATTTCCTGCAACGATTAGGGAACAAGAGGCTGCATATCGCCGATCTCCATCTATCGAGTAGCCATGGGTAGGGCTGCTTGAACCGACAGTCCGGGAGCATCGTGGACAAGACCTGAGGCGCGTGCCGCTCTGTTCCGCACGCATTCTCTAAGGAATAGGTTTTCGCAAATACGGTCGCGGATTCCGGCGAGCTGAGATTGCTTCGCTTTGCTCGCAAAGAC
>JAVHLK010000068.1 GCA_031082285.1 Desulfomonilaceae bacterium | reverse complement strand
TCGTTACGCAATGCGCGACGGGTTGCCGGCTCGTCGCGGACGTTTGCTGCAGACCGCTGTAGGGGCGGGTTTTATACCCGCCCGCAATCGAGCACCCAAAATCGGGCGGGTATGAAACCCGCCCCTACGCCGCGACGTGCCACGACTTGGGCGTATATCTGAGTTTTGAGACAATTTCCCTGTGTCCGCCCTCATTACCAGGACTCCGCGGAGGCTCACTGCGAATAGTCCCGCGGGACCATTCTCGGTATGCCACTGCGAGGCATCACCGATCAGGGCAGGCACAGGGACCTGCCCCTACACTCAAATTGGTTGACGCTTTGCCATGCAATTCCCACCTACGGTGCCCGGCCAAAAGATATGGGTAATGCTCAGGGCTCCGCCTGGGAACGCCTATCCTCCGGGCTCTGCCCGGACTGTGGGCCGGAGTTCACGTGGACTTTTATGGACAGTTGTGATCGCCCGGATCATGGCGGTTCGCCGGGGAGACGATGCTCGTAAACGCGACCGTATCTAGGCCACCGAGCGCTCCGGCTATTGACGCGCGATCCGCATCGCCGACCGATTGACCCTCGTTCTCTTGATGCCTACTTGTCGGATCTCCGGTTTTCCGATAGTGGAAGACCGGAAAGAGAGGGAAATTCCTCACATGCCCGCGTCGAGGCCTGTACACCTGTTGTTGAGCCTGCTTGCGCACCGGTACGTGCCGATCATGCTCCCCCTCATCGCGGTCGCGCTCACGGTGCCGGCGCTTTGGCATGGGTTGATGTTGGACGATTACATCTTTCGGGCTCGGCTTATCGATTCTTCTTTTGCCGGTGAACGCCTCCACGAGACGGGCTGGGTTCCGGCCGGATCGGGTACGCCGTCATGGTCGATTCAGAATCTCTACCGTCTGCTCGGTCCGGATCTCGACCTTCAGAAGCTGATGGATTCCGGCACCGCGCCGTGGTGGACCAGCCGGAGCACCATGGTGTCGTTCTGGCGACCCCTTGCAGCGATTGGGGATTGGGTCGATTACCGGCTGTGGCCCGACCGGGTCGGCCTGATGCAGGCTCACAACCTCTTTTGGTTCGCCGCGGCCATGATTGCGGTCAGCCTGCTCTACCGCAGCCTGATCCGTCCACTGTGGGCCGCGGGGCTCGCCGCGTCGCTCTATGTGCTTGACGACTCTTTCTTCACCGCGGTGTCGTGGATTGCGAACCGCCACACCCTGATGTCCCTCTTCTTCGGAGTCCTCGCGGTGCTGGCTCACCATCACGCGCGGTCCCGCAAATCGGGATTCTTCGGAGTCCTGTCCATACTCGCGCTTGTGCTTTCGCTTCTCTCCGCGGAGGCGGGAGTCGCGGTATTGGCGTACCTTGGAGCGTACAGCCTCTTCGCAGACGACGACCGCCCGGCCGGCCGAGTTCTGAGTCTCGTACCAAGTATCGTCACGGTGTTCCTTTGGCGACTGGTCTACGGCTCCCTCGGTCACGGCGTCTCCCACAACGGGCTGTACCTCGATCCCGCGGCCGAGCCCGTCCGATTTGTCGCGGCATTGGCGGAACGAGGACCCATTGTGCTCGTGAGCCAATTGGGCCCACAACCGGCAGTGCTGTACAATTTCCTCTCCGAAAGCATGCAAGCCGTCAGCTGGTCCTTCGCGGTCGCATATGTCGCGCTCGCGCTCGCCGTCATGGCTCCATTGCTGAAGCGGAACAAGATCGCGCAGTTCTGGACCGTGGGGATGCTCGCCTCAGCGGCCCCCGTGTGCTGCTGCGAGTTCACGGACGATCGGACGCTTTGTTTCGTGGGGCTCGGCGCGATAGGGTTGATTGCGCAATTTCTCGCCGGCCTTTTTCGTCGAGAAAGCTGGACGCGTCGCAACCGAATGTGGCGATTCGCGGCCTGGACGCTGGCGACTGTGCTCATCCTGACCCACGTGGCCGCGGTGCCGGTCTTGAGGTTGATACGATTTCACGGAACTCCGGTCTTCATGGAGTCCTTTTTCGAGCCTGCCCTCGACATAGGCGATTCTCCCGAGCTGCAGGAGCGTGACCTGATCGTTGTGAATGCTCCGTGCCCGTTGTTTTTCGCGTACCTGCCGTTTCTTCGGTCGGCCCAATCAGTTCCCATTCCCCGTCGAGTCCGAATATTGGCGCCAGCCTATGCCGCCGTGGAACTCGTTCGTACGGGAGAGAAAGAACTGGTGGTGCGTTCGCTTGCCTCAAGTTTGACGGCACCGGAATCTTCCAAGCAGGAGCACCTTGTTCACGAGGTCCGCGGGTATCGCATCGGATCCAATCTTTTCACGGAGGCTTCGTGCCGGAGACGTGTGGGAGAGCGCGTGATCCTGAACGACACGTCCATTGAGATATCGGGTGTGGGAGACGACGGGTGTCCGTCCGAGGCAACGTTCACTTTCAATGTTTCGTTGAACGATCCTTCACTTGAATGGCTGGTCTGGAGTTGGGCGACCCTCACGTACTCACGATTCGCGGTTCCGGATGTCGGAGAGGGCGTGAGAGTTGCCGGCCCTTTTGGACCAACTACCTCAGCGCCTTGATTCGTCGAATATTCTCGGACCTGCCCAGCATGACGAGTATGTCGCTATCCTTGATCACAAAACCGGCCGCCGGTACCAGTACGAAGTTTTCCGGAACCAGTTCCTTGATGGCTATCACATGAACATTGTACTTTGCCCGCAGGTTCAAGTCTCCCAGGCTCCTTCCTACGAAGTCGCTCGGCGGCCCGACCTGAACAAGGTCGAATTCGTCCGCCAAAGGGATGAAATCGAGTACGTTCGGCCTGGACAGGCCTCTGGACACCCGCACGGCCATGTCTCGTTCCGGGTGTATAATCTCAGTGGCTCCCACCCGTTTGAGGATTTTCGCATGATCGTCGTCCAGGGCTTTGGCGAGAATCTTCTTGACACCAACCTCCTGAAGGTAGAGGCATATCAGGACGCTGGTGCTGATTTTCGTGCCGGTGGACACAATGACCGCGTCCATGTGTTCCAACCCGAGAGACCTCAGCACTTCCTTGTTGGTGGAGTCGAGCACTATGGCTTCCGTGGAATGCGGGTCGATGGCATGGACCTTGGATTTGTCGACGTCGATTGCCACAACCTCATTACCGTCTTCAAATAAGGCTTTGGCCGCGTGAAACCCGAAATTGCCAAGGCCTATGACCGCAAAACGTTTCATGCTGCTCTCCATGCGTGTGCCGGACTCAACGTTGGCTGCCGAGGCATCATGATTCTTGCCTCGGATTCAGATAGTATTCGCACTGGAGATGGCCCTCAGTCTCACAGATCTCATGCAGCCAACGGCCGCCGAGGACCATCCTGTCGAGGTATGCTCCGCATACGGTCATCTCATGGTACGGATCGATCCGGCTGTAATGCAGAAAAGGGCAGACCACCTCAAGGTGTCGTTCCACGCGGTCATCCGGCACTAATCCATCGATGATCGCCCGCACTTGATCCGAATCCAAGGTGACTTCTCCGACGCACCAGGCGAAGTCAACGCCTGCTTGATGCAGATTCTCAAGGAGCTTCCGATGCCTCGAATGGAGCAGGGCCAGTATGGGACGGTGGTGGGTGTGGCTGTTCCTCGTAAGCGCGGTCACCAGTTCTATGAGAGTTTCGTGGCCGATCATCGGCATCCGACCGAAACGGACAACAATGAAGCCGGTACTGGAGTCTACGGCCTTGTCAAAGCATTGGATCGGGCTTGAAACCCTCGCTTCGTCCGATGACGAGAGTTCCCCGACATTGCCGGTGATGTCACAGAGTAGGAACCGAGGGCTTTGAGCCTGCACCCCATCGGCAAATCTCATGTCATCTTCCATCACGTCACGTTCCCTTCGGTGTTCGTGCCAACACCACCCGGCCGTCTCTGCCAAGCTTGAGCACACTGACGATCACCACGATGAATTCCAACCGCCCGAGAAACATGACGAGTATTTCAGCCCAAAGGGCGGCATCAGGCATTTCGGCGGAGGTCACCCCCACCGACAGCCCCACCGTTCCGATGGCGGAGGCAAACTCAAATAGAGACTCCCTGAGGCCGTAGCCGCATGCACACAGAATCAACACGCCACACGCGTAGGTTACCAGGTACAAGAAGACAAAGACCGCCACCTGTCGCACCCTGGCGTCGTCCACATGGACACGATGGTCGCCCTCCCACACGGGGCTCTCCAGGACTGTCGTGCGAGGCATGAGGTGCCGTCTTATTTCCCAGATGACCAGCTTGAACATCAGATAGACCCGAAACTGTTTGATGCCGCCGGCCGTGGCACAGGTTCCACCGCCAACCAACATCAAGATAATCAGCAACATGATCCCAAATGCATTCCAATTCCCGTAACTGACGGTGGAATAGCCGGTTGTAGTAATTGCCGAGACGGTTTCAAAGAGTGCGGCACGTATTGACTGATCAAGTTGAGGATAGATAGCCTGACACGTAAGAAAGAACATGGCGGCGGCCGCCGATGGAATGAGCACGACCAGCACGCGGACCTCTCCGTTGCTTACCACAGTACGAAGCCTGCCGCGCCACAGGAACCAGGCGGTCACGAAACTCAAGTTGCCGAGAAACATGAGTGGCAAGGTAACAGCCTCGATGGCCGTCGAATTCCAGTACCCGATGCTCTCGCTGCGTGTGGAGAATCCTCCCGTGGAAACCGCGCAGAATGCATGATTGACTGCATCGAAAGGTGTCATGCCCGCGATCCAATACGCTAAAGTCCCAGCTGCGGCGTAGCAGCTATAGATAATCAGGACGAGTCGTGCGGACCGCCGGACGTGCGGGACCAACTGATCGCTCCGGCCCTCCGCGCTCGAAATGCCGACCCCTGTCGGACCTAGGATGGCCGACATCATGATGATGGCCAATCCTGCTCCGCCGGCCAGTTGGATGATACTTCGCCAGAGCAGAATTATCGAATCGGCTTTGCTCACGTCTACAACCGACAGGCCTGTGGTAGTCCATCCACTCACCGACTCGAAGAAGGCTCGGGAAAACGGAAGCCCCAGAACCGACACAAAGGGCCACGCGGAAAAGAGCATGACCACGATCCAACTCATGAGGACTATGACGCCGCCTTCTTGAATTGAGAGGGTAATCGTCGATGACGAGCGAAACAGTTTCCACAACACTATCCCAAAGACGGCAAGACAGGCCGCAGGGAGGCTGAAGGCCCATACATGAGCGGCCTCCCCGGGACGCGTCGTGAGGATCAGCAGTGGGGTCAGCATCATGCCCCCGGCGAGCATGAGGATCATTCCGACTGATGAAAAGATCGCTGCATAACGCTCTCTCAGATATTCTTTCTCTCTCAAGGCATCGTCCCTTTACTTCATTTCACCAGTCAGGGCCTTCAGCACCGGGCCGTGGTTCTCCGGAAGTGTAATCAGTACCACACGGTCGCCGGCCTGCAATTCGTTGGTTCCACGGGGAACGATCGGCCGGCCGTTATGGATCACTACCGCGATCAATGCGTTTTCAGGGAGATCGATATCCTTCAGTTGTTTGCCTGAGACCGGCGAATCTGCGTCGATCACGATCTCCGTCACATTCACCCGGCCTTCTCCGACCGGTAACAGATTGATGATTTGTTCGAGGGACGCGCACTGTTCGATTAAACTGCCTACGATATGCGTTGTTGAAAAGGCTGATACACCCAGCTTTTCAAATACCTCGGCGTTGTCGGGGTCGTTGGCAAGCGCCACGGTTCTCGGTACGCCGAATCGGAGCGATGCCAGCTGGCAGATCACCAGATTGTCCTGGTCGTTTGGGGTAATGGCAAGAACCGCGTCGGCAGCCATCGCGCCGCCGTCCTTGAGAATATCTGCGTCGCTCCCGTCCCCGCAGACCACCACGGCGGAAAGCTGCCTGGCCAATTGAACGCATTCCTCTTTGTTTCGGTTGATAATGACGACTTCGTAACCCTTGGACGTGAAATTTCTACACAGGAAATAGAGGGTCTTACCGCCACCCACTATGAGCACCTTCACGGTTGTTCCCCTTTCTTTTCCGCGGCGGCACGATCAACGGCCCGGAAGAGCATCTCAGCGGCCACGGTTGTCGGACAAATCGTATCAATGCCCAATTGAGCGTAAACTTCCTCTCGTTTTGGATCGAAGACCCTGGCCAACACATGGGGAACCTGGAAAATCTTCCGGGCCACCTGGACCACCATCAGGTTCACGTTATCGTCGTGTGTTGTGGCGAAGAGGATATCCGCCATTTTCAACTTGGCTTCCTTCAGAACCGCAATTTGAGTGGCGTCGCCGTCAATACGAAATCCACTGAAATCGGGAGACAAGTTGCTGAAGGTGGCCTCATCTCTGTCGATCACGACGACCGAATTGCCGGCACGGCTCAGTTGATTGGCCAGATGAGAGCCTAAGCGTCCGCAACCAACGATCACGATGTAGCGGTTATTCTTCATGCCGATCCTCGTAGCGGCTCTCGGGCATGGTGTCCTTCTCATCCGGTCCGAGATCAATGGCGCCGAATTTGTGTCGGGTTGTGGTCCGCTCCAGATTCACCAATGCCGGTTTGAACGTGGGATCTATGTCGAGCGCCGCGCGGTAGAACTTTTGGGCTTCCACCCACGCGCCTTTGATCTCGAGCAGTGCGCCGAGAAGGTTGTACGCCTCAGGCTGGGCAGGATCCGCGGCGATGGCGTTCCGGACCGAATCACGAGCGGCGCCAAAGCTTCTGTCCGTGACGTTACGCTTTGCTAGCTCGATCAATGAGTGGTAATCGACCGCGTTTTCTTCGTCCAGTGCTTCACGCTCGATTACTCTGGTCGCCAACTCTCGGATCTCACGGGGACTGCAAGGCTTCTGAATGAAGTCCACTGCGCCGAGCTTCATGGCCTGCACCGCGGACTCGATGGTTCCATGGGCAGTGATGATGATTACTCGAGTCTTGGGCCAGTCGTCCTTGATCCGGCGCAGGACCCCCATCCCGTCCATCCCAGGCATCTTCAGATCCAGAAACACCAGCCCGAATGGGGTTTCGCGAAGCCTTTGCAGCGCCTCTTCTCCATTCACTGCTGTCCTGACCGGAATCTCCAGAGGCTCCAATGCGTGCGACATGGTCAGGCGGATGTTCTTTTCATCGTCCACTACCAGAATCGGTTTCTTTTCCATGGAGTTCTCCTATTGGGCCACCGGCAGGGTGAAGGTAAACCTGCTTCCTTCTCCGGGGGGCGATTCCACCCAGATTGCGCCCCCATGAGCGCGAACGATCTCCTTGCAGATGGCGAGCCCCAGACCGGTACCGCCGGCCTCCTGTCCCTTCACCTGGACAAATTTCCGGAAGATCTTGGACTGGTATTCCGGTGGAATTCCCGGCCCATCGTCATGCACGGACAGGTGAACGTGAGAGCCTATCCTGCATGCCGCAAGCTCGACATGACCACCCTTGTTCACATATCTCAGGGCGTTGGATATCAGGTTGGTCAGCACCCACGTGATCTTGTTGGCATCAGCTCGTACGCCGGGAAGATCCTCGGTGAGTTCCGATGTAAGCATGACATCGTTCATGTCCAACTGACTTCCGAAAACCGCTTTCGCATGATCAAACAAGGTTGAGACCGGGACGCTCTCGAACTCCAACTCGATTCTGCCCGCCTCGATCTTGGACAGATCGAGCAAGTCGTTGACCAACGCCTTCATCCGGTGAACTTCCTCGTGTGCGGCCTGGAGCAGTTCACGATCCTCTTCCCCGAGAGACTGGGATGCATGTTCCAGGAGAAGGTCCACGCTCATGCCCAGACTGGTCAGCGGTGTACGCAGCTCATGAGACGCTGCCATGACGAATTCACTCTTGAGCCGCTCCACTTCCCTCAATCGAGTGATGTCCCTGAGCAAAAGGACAATGCCGGACAGATTGCGGTCTCTGCCTCGGATAGCCGTAACCGAAAACAGGTAGTGTCTGGACCCCTCTCCCTCAGGTAGGGTGATGATCCGCTGTTCATCGGGAACGTTAGGCTGTATGCCGGTCTCAACGGTCTTACGGATCAGGTCGCACACATCGGGGTCCGGGAAGATGTCGGCACAGCGCAGCGTGGAGCCTTCAACAATCCCGAGTTCCATTAGCCTCCGCGCCGCGGGGTTGATGCCGGTCACCTTGAGCCCGGTGTCGAACACCAGCAAACCATCTTCAATGCTGGAAAGTATTGCGTCTCCCTTATTCTTTTCCGAGATAATTTGTTCGATGTTCATCTCGTGGTAACGGCCGAGTTGGGTGGCCATTTGGTTGAATTCGTCCGCAAGCCGGCCCAATTCGTCACCTGTTTCAACGGATACTTGTACGGCATAGTCACCCGACGAGATCTTCCGGGACGCTTCCATAAATCGTCGGATCGGCCGGACGATCCTTTCGGCGAGAAATACACTGAACATCAGGGCCACAATGAGGGCAGCTGCGGCCACTACGGCTGTGGACCAGATAGCTCGCTCAGCCACGTTCCCGGCACTTACACTGGCCGCGTACATGGTCTGTTCATTGAGATTCCTCAGAGCGATGCACGCCTCGCGTACCTTGGCGAAGACGGGATAGACTTCTTGGTGATACTGATCAGGCACGAGAGGCTGTTTGTCCGTGCCCCGGAAATCGGTCAAATCGGAGAATTGGCGCCGATAGGCCGCGTAACCGGATTCGATGGATTGAAGGAGGTTCGGCTCCCCCTCAATGGTGATGTTGTCCTTGGCTCGGGCCAGCCACGCAAGAAAGACCATCTCATTTTCTCGAAACTGGGTGATCCCTTTTTCCGTGTCACCCAGAAACACAAGCAAGACCGCGCTGTCCTGTCGTTCCAGCGCATCCACCATGTTTTCAGCCGCGATGATGCTCCGGTAGTTCTCACTCAGGATCGCGTCGGTCGCTTTTCCCAGGGACACAAGATTGGTAACGGCCCACGCGACCACCAAGCCCATAAAGACGAGAGAGACGCCGTATCCAATAAGGATCTTCTTTTTCAGCGTCATGGGATCCAGACCTCCATTCGATTACCGCAGGCACCTATTCCCACAGCAACGGTCGTGCCAATTTATGATGCCTGCAATTTCAGAGAGATATGAGTATAGCAGAGGGGAGCAGCCTTGAAGCCTGAAAGGTTGGGTTGAACAAGACCTTGCATAATGCAAGGTGGGTTCTTATGAGAGTATCCTCAGAATGGAGCAGCGTTGTTTCGGGCCTCGTTTGGGGGGGGTGCGGGGTAGATGGAGTGTCCTCCCCAAATTATGGCTCATCGTGCGCTCTTCATACCCAATCTCCGAGGCGAAGCCCCGGAGGGCAGGGTAGCGGGTAAATGCTTTCACGCTTCGTCGTGCCTGTGCCGATATGATAATTAGTTGTGTAAGCCGCGGAGTCAAATTCCGTAGATTTTTCTCCTCCGCCAGAGCGTTGCCTGATCGATACCCAGAACATCGGCAGCTTCCTGGAGCGAGGAGGTGCCGGCAATGACCCTTCTGATGTGCAGCTCTTCAATGGTGGACAATGGCACCATGTCGCCGATTGCAGGGGTGCCGGCTGAGGGAGTAATGTTCTCCGGGAGATCGACTTCCCCTATGTGGTCACCGCTACCCAAGATCACGGCCCGCTCGACGGTGTTCCGAAGCTCACGGACATTCCCCGGCCACCGATAGCTTGTAAGGTATCGCTCGGCCTCGTCGGTGAAGCCGAGGATCGATTTGTGGTTCGCTCGACAGAAATGGGCGAGGAAATCCATGGCCAGCGGCATAATGTCTTCCGGTCGCTCTCGCAGCGGGAGCATCTTCAGGCTGATCACGTTGAGGCGGTAGAACAAGTCTTCGCGGAAGCGACCTTCGGCCACTCCGATTTCAAGATCCGCGTTGGTTGCCGCGACGATGCGTACATCCGCCTTGCGGGGGCGCGATGCTCCGAGACGCTCGTATTGCTTGTCCTGGATAAAGCGTAACAACTTTGCCTGCACCGAAGGAGCCAAGTCGCCGATTTCGTCAAGGAACAGCGTACCGCCCTCGCAGGCTGCGATCCGTCCCGGATTGTCTCGTACCGCTCCCGTGAACGCACCCTTGACGTGACCGAACAACTCACCCTCAAGGAGATCGGGCGGAACCGCCGGGCATGAGACAATCCCCATGGGCTTCGACGCTCTCGGGCTCCAATGGTGGATGGCTCTGGCAAACACTGACTTGCCCGTGCCGCTTTCCCCTTGAAGCAAGACAATGGCCTCCGACGGAGCGGCTCTTCTCGCCGTCTCAATAATTCGTTGCATGCCCGGATTCTTGCTCTGCAGCTTGTCCTCCGGACCCAACCGCTGCATGTTCTCCTTGAGCGAGGTGATTTCCGTTTCCAGCTCTCGAATCCTGCCGATCCTTCGGGTGAGAAACCGAACCTGATCCGGGGTGAAGGGTTTGGCAATGTAATCGGTGGCGCCGTGCCGCATGGCATCCACGACGCTCTCGATGGAGGCATGCGCGGTAATGACCACGATCTTGGTCCAGGGTGAGTCCGACAGCAGGACCGGGATGAGTTCCATGCCGTTTTCCTCACCGAGTTTGAGGTCCACGAAGGCCAGGTCGAAGGAACGCCGCCGGGCTTCCTCGGTTGCGTCCGCCGGATTGCTCACCGTGATGACCGTATGCCCCTCAGCCGCCAGGCAATAGGAGAGCGTCTTACGGATGTTGGGCTCGTCATCGACGACGAGGATGCTGAGATGAGGGATTTGGTTGTCAATGGTCATGAGTACTGTCTATCACGGATCAAGCGTATCAAGCAAACAGCCCAAGTATCCCAGCTCTATTCGGAGAATCGGTGCGGTCATCCGGGTACCGCGTCTCATTTGATATCGTGATACGGGGTACAGTAATACTCAACACCTTCATCGAAGTCATGGAGTCAGGAGAGCACGGCGCAGTTGGGATGTCGATCATGTAGTCCGGGGTGGAGAGTTATTCAGTCCATCGCACGCGGGGCTCACTGGGGTACCTCCGTTTGAACAATCCCTATCGGCAGTACTTGACCAAATCACAAAACACATGCCCGGTTCGCTGGGTTCGTCGCACGAGGGTCATGATTCTAATTCAATGATGGTCACGTTCTGAAAACGAGTCACGAGGATGTACGATTCTACGTCGACCTTGATCAGGGCCGTCGAAGGGGAGGACAAGAACTCCTTCATGTGCGGCTGCTTCTCCAGATAGACCCGATCCAGCGGTTCCCTCAACGATTCGGTGACTTCGCACGCGGTTCCGATAATCGTCAAGGCCATCGCCTCGCCGATGTCCGCGGCCTCGTTGGACCGATTGTCAACGAGTAATGCCGCGCCGGACATGGACGAGATGTTCCGGTACTTTCTCGTGGCCCTCGGTGTGGCAAACAGGATCGTGCGCAGATCGTCGGTCTCGGCGAACGCCACTAAGTTCACATATGGGTGATGCTCTTCCTGAGTCGATAGGACTGCGAATTTCTGGGAGGCCAAGAGAGGCCTCACTTCCGTCTCGAGTTCAACCGCATTTTTCACTGTTTCCGATCCCTCCTTCGCGGGACTCACTTGACCGCAGCGTTCACGGCGCTCACCGTGAGCGCACTTCAGGCACCGAATGTCAGAACCCTGACAAGCTTTCGGAGTTCATGTTTGGACTCTTCTGAAATCTCGGTGATTTCATAACCGGACACGCACGGCTCCGTCTCCTTGCCGGGGTTTGCCCATCTGCACAGGACTTCAATTACAAACGGATAGATGTCTGCAAACTCATCCGGCCGTATGATCAAGGTCTTTGAATCTCCGACGGACGAAGGTATTCCGGCCACTTGAAGCCCTCTCTCCGTTATGTCCCGGACGTGCCCTTCCAAAGTCATGTCCCTGTTGTCATAGACCGGGAGCCTGAACACAACGAAATTGCGGGGCAAGACTCTTCGTTGATCCAGATTCACGGTGTCGTCGGCAAGCGCCGCTCTGCCGTCAAGCCCACCCTCGCGCAAAGCCTTGGCCTCTTCTCGTTGCCCGCGTCGGGGACTCTCGGCAGCGGGTCTTCCCTCAAACTCACCCTCGCGCAAAGCCTTGGCCTGCACGAGTTTTACAAAAACACTCTGCAATCCTTTTGAAGAGAGCCCGTATTTGTCCATGAGCTGCAGGTTTGTCAGGCCGGAGCGCAAGTCGCTCACTATATCCTTGGCTCTTATCGTCCGTTTGACTTCCATGGATGAGTTTCCTTCCAACCTGCATGAAACGGAATCAGGGGTCACGTATTCCCGTACACGTTCGGCAGCGTCCCGGCCCTGCCGGACAGCCACTTATCCAAAATCCCTACCAGAATCTGCCGCGAAATCGGTTTGGTGATGTAGTCGCTCATGCCCGCGCCCAGGCATTTCTCTCGATCGCCCTTCATTGCATGGGCCGTCATGGCAATTATGGGAATGTAGTGGTTGAGGACTTTGGATTCCGGGCTGCGGATCTCTCGGGTGGCGGCCAGCCCGTCCATCACCGGCATCTGCACGTCCATGAAGACCAGATCGTAGGAGGCACTTTCCAGTGCTTTGATTGCTTGAGCCCCGTCCATCGCGATGTCGGCCCGCATGCCCAGGCGCTTCAGGATTCCCAGCGCAACCTGTCGATTAATCATGTTGTCTTCGACCACCAGAATGTGTGGTATAATGCCGTCGTCAAGGCTCGGGGCCTCGTCCTCTCCTTTGGCGATCGCGCAGGACATGGGCCTCCCATGAGCAACCCGGCGCTCTTCCGTTGAGGCACGGAGAAAATCCTGCAATTCCTGCCGGCTGATAGGTTTGGTCAAGCAACGGGCAAAGCCGATCTCCTCCAACCCACCCCTCTTCTCGCACTCACCTATTGTGGTCATCAGCGCCATTCTCACATCCGAAAGACGAGGGTTTGCTTTAATGGCTTTCCCCAGCGTCTCACCATCCATGTCCGGCATGTTCAGGTCCAGCAGGGTCACACGGAAGGGGTCGTCTTCGTCGAGTGCACGTACGAGGGCCTGAAGGGCTGTGTGGCCGTCCGGAGCATCTGAAGGCCTCATCCCCAGGTCGGCCAATCGTTTCGTGAGGATTGCGGAACTCTTGGTATTGTCATCCACTACGAGGACCCTCACTCCGGAGAGGGTTTCGACCGGAATCTCTTCTTGATTCGTGTGCTCGGGCGGCTTCCCCACGCGAGCCGTGAACCAGAACTCAGAGCCTTTACCCTCAGTGCTTTCAACCCCCACGTCTCCACCCATCAGCTCGGCAAGTTGTTTCGAGATTGCAAGCCCGAGCCCCGCACCTCCGTACTTACGCGTGGTCGAAGTGTCTGCTTGGGTGAACTTGTCGAAGAGAAGGTCGAATTTGTCCTTGGCAACGCCTATTCCCGTGTCGCTCACCGAAAAGCGCAGCAGCGCGTCCGTGTCGGTCTCCGATTCAAGAGTAACGCCGATCGTCACTTCGCCGGAGTGTGTAAACTTAATTGCGTTGGCCGTGAGATTGGTGAGGATCTGCCGCAGGCGGCCCGGATCGCCTGACGCCATGGCGGGAACCGCGGGATCTACGAACGAGAGAATCTCCAGCCCTTTACTGTGGGCCGAAACGGCCATAGTGGCAACGATGTGGTCCACCAAGGTCTGAAGGTTGAAATCAAGAATCTCCAGGTCAAGCTTGCCGGCTTCGATCTTTGAGAAATCCAGAATGTCGTTGACGAGTCCGAGAAGCGATTGGGCGCTCGAGCGCACGGTCTCGGCGAAGCGCCGCTGTTCGTACGTAAGCTCGGTGTCCAGGAGCAGTTCGGTCATGCCGATGACGCCGCTGATGGGAGTGCGGATCTCGTGGCTCATGTTTGCGAGAAATTCCGACTTGGCAACTCCGGCGGCTTTCGCGAGGCGGAGCATTTCAATGGCCCGTTCCTCCGCCCTCTTGCGGTCGGTAACGTCTCGAACGGTTCCCTGGAATCCGATTATGTTTCCTTCGGAATCTCTACGAGCGACCGTGGTTATCAGCGTGTGTATGATGGTGCCGTCTTGTTTCCGAAGATCGACCGGGAATTCTTTTGAAAACCCAAGTTCGGAAATTGTCGAGACATGGGTTTTTCGTTCGTCGGGACGAGCGTAGAAGTCGCGGACATTCTTTCCCAGTAGCTCCTGTCTCTGGTTTTCAGCGTACCCCAACGTCTCCAACGCGACGTCATTGAAGTCGATGAAACGTCCATCCATTGTCGTGATGAACACGCAGTCCCGCGATGTCCTAAAGAAAGTCCGATACCGCTCTTCGCTCTCGCGCAGGGCTTCCTCTGCCTGCACCCGCTCGGCGACTTCTTGTTTCAGTCTCGCGTTGCCGGCTGAAAGATCCCGGGTGCGGTCCGCGATTCTATGCTCCAGCTCCGCCTGAGACCGCCGAAGTCCGTCCAGTGCCTGATTTCTCTCCTTAAGTACTGCCGCCAGAATTACTGCGGTGACTGAAACAACGACGAGGTAGCTCTGCAACAACAAGAGCGATTCATTTACCGAGCCGCGATAGAACGTCCCCCAACCTTGCACGGTACCTGAAATGGCCATCGCGGAACAAATGAGACACGCGGCGGTTGCACCTCTCCGGCCGGCCATGAAAGCGGCGGAGACCAGCAAGGGCAAGGTCAGGAAGGCGCTCGGATAGTCACTGGCCGCGGGGAAACTCACGATGGGTCCCCAGAACGCCGTTACTCCCGCAAGGATCAACAGAACCAAGACCACCGCGGTCTTGGTCCATGCGGTGCGATCAAGTTGCAGCGAACCCGGCATGGTCCAAATGAGAATAAATGGAGCCACGATGAGCGCCCCCATCATGTCGCCAAGCCACCACGTAACCCACAGATAAGGAAATGATTCCCAGAGAGCGATGCCTCCCAGGCAAAGGCTGCTCACTCCGACGGTCGCGCTGCCGGCCGTCGCCGCCCCCCCTGCAAAGATGCAGAAACGGATGACGTCCTGAGAATTGGACAAGGGATCGTCGCCCGGGATCCATCGCCGTACGAGGAAGTACGCAGTCAACGCTTCCAGGAGCGCGGCCGCGGTCTCGCCGCTCGCCACCGCGGCCCCCACCCCGGTCTGAATGAGCCCGAGAAACGAGCCCACGACCACGCCGGGCCAGAGATTTGCTCCGAATCGGAGCAGAACCGCAATGGCGAATCCCGTTGCAGGCCAGACCGGCGACACGTTGCCGTGGGCAATAGCCGTCATCAGGCCCAGCCTCACGGAGAGGTACTGTGCGATCGCCACTCCTGCCACGAGACCGATCCACCTCAAATTGTACGAACTACTCATGTGTATGTTCTCAGCGTCCTCACGAAGCACCATGTGGTATGGTAACCGGCAATGTTTTCTACGTCCACGCACGGTGAGGGACCGGGCTTTCCGGAGGGGCCGGATTTCCGGAACACGGTTGAATCCAAGGAATAGACTGCATTTGAGGTCCTCGACGGCACCGATAGAGCGATCACGACAAGCCCGAGCCCACGGAATGAGACGGGCATGTCCTGCAAGATTAGCATGATACCATAACGGCGGGGGGCAACTTTTTTTGCGGGCCGAGCGTTATTGGGTCGAGCGGTTGGAGGCGGAGGCGGAAGCAAGAAAAACTGAAACATGACCATACCAAGACTGGGGGGCTGGAACGGGATTTATGCGGGGTTCCTGACCAGACTCCGTATCGGAATCGACCGGTCGGCGCCTCATCAATTGCGGGTAAGCCTCCCCGGCGGCGGAAGAACGCTTATCCTCTCCTTGTTCTCAACCAATCTTCTTTGACCATGGCAAAGATTTGCTTTGCACGATCCGAATAGAGCCGAACCGACTCAAAGTCAGGGTCGGTCAGGATCTTTTGCATGAGAAGCCCATCTTCATCAAACCAGCGTGGCAACAGGCCCCCCAAGAAATAGCCCCGGTCTCTGAGAACATCCGCCGCGGCGCCTACCCAAGGGGAACTCAGATTGAGCCACACTTGAAACACTACCACCTTCCGATCACGCGCGGTGGTCTCAATCTCCCTAATATACGAGTCGAAATCCGATCCGGTGCTGTGCATCGCGGTACGGCAAACCCCGGCAAAGTCGAATACCGTCGTGTCCGCATGGGATTTAACGGATTCGGGCAGGCTCCGGTCCGAAATGAGTATGGTTCGCTCATCGTCCAAGGCCGAATAGAGAAACGTGAGTTCCTTTTCGTATACGGACGGCAGGTACACCGTACAGGGTTTCGGTCTGTAGCACCGGAACGCGGACAAGGCTGCTACCCGACCCGACGCGCTTTTCTCCCGGTCGTAGGCTTCCGCGGGCATCAGCGCCACTTCGAGGGCCGTCTCGATGTAGCGAAAATCAACAACCGCTTTCTGATTGATCACGTGGTTACAGACAGGCTCGCCCCACACTTCCTCGATTCCCTCCCGTCGGGGAACCCATTGCTCAAAAGCAAATTCGAACATGCGCCTGTTCAAGCCCAGATTGCGGTATTCCTGCAACACCAGGCCCGAACCCAACTCGTACAAAGCCTCGAATGGAGCGGACCTGAAAAGATGCACTGCCCCGACTACTTTGCCGTCTGCAGCGCGGGCCACGATGGAATAGTACGTGCCGTCCTCGTTGGCCGCCCTCAAAGCCTGGGGATCGTAGAAGATCCTGACCGGGTACGCGTCGCCGTACACGGCTCTGAATAGATTCGCTATTCCTTTCGCGTCCTCGGGACGAAAAGAATCGACCTCGAACACCTCTCCATGGGGTATGCGATTCTCGTACTCGTTGTCGCTCATTGTATCGCTTCCGCTCGATTTTTACCGACCTCTGCCCCGCACCGGAAGGACTCAGTCCCGCGAAGGCGGAAAGCCTGAAGGCCGGGTGTGCCGCTACGCAGTCTGCCGGACTGTAGCGGGTATTGCCGAAGCGGTCAAGATGCCGTCGCGGGAGCACTTGGAGATGGGGGAGAAACACGCGTCTTTGGCGACGCGGGATGCGTTCTCGGGCTTGTTCGGATTAATTCCGAGGGGAATTCGGGGGACATGACACCGTGTATCACAGTGGCTGCTTTCGGGGCCGCCCGGTCCGTATCGCGCGATTTCTTCCCCGAGTATTCCGAGATACTCACGGCGATCCCCCCCGAAGGGGAAACATCCATCGAGCGAACGCGACGTTGCATGGCCTCAGTTCCCGTACAAGCGGAGGGGAACCTTTGACTCAAACACCCCTTCTTTCCGTCACCGGCGAACTGCCAATGAGGGGTTGTTGCGGCTCGCCAAGAGTCACGCGAGCCGATAACCCATTGCTTTCCGTGAGTGTGCGCGCTAGACTCGGAACCTGGGAAGACCCGACGGTCCGCACCGTCGGCCGGTGTTCATCCCGAGTCGAGGTGCACGGATCGAGAAGGAGATTTAAATGGGCCCGGGAAACAAACTCCCGGAGATCGCAAGCATGCGCCGCCGCGTGTCGGAACTGGAAGATATTCAGGCACGCCTCACGGCAACCGAGCAGGCCCTCCGCGAGAGCGAAGCGAGATTTCGAGCCCTTTCGGAACATACCTTTGAGGCGATCTTCCTTTCCGAAAAAGGCCTTTGCACGGACCAGAACATAGCCGCGGAGAAGATGTTCGGGTACACTCGTGAGGAAGCCGTCGGGAGGCCGGGCACGGATTGGATCGCGCCCGAACATCGGGAACTCGTCAAGAACAACATGCAAATGAACTATGCTCCTCCGTACGAGGTGCAGGCCCTTCGGAAAGACGGCACGACCTTTCCGTGCCAGATTCAAGGGAAAATGGTCGAAGTTCAGGGTCGACTTGTGCGAGTCACGTCGCTCCGTGACATCAGCGATCTCAAGAGAACGGAGGCGGAGCTCAGGCGTGCCCTGGAAGAGCTTGAGGAGCGAGTGGAGGCGCGCACCGCGGAACTGACTCGCGTGAATGAGCAACTCAAGAAAGAGATGGCGGACCGGGACAGATCGGAGGAGTCCCTTCGAGCGAGTGAAGAGATGTACAGGGCTCTGGTGGAAACTACGGACACCGGTTACGTCATCCTCGACGATCGGGGGAGGGTGGCGGCCTCGAACGCGGAATACGTGCGGCTGACGGGTCACCGGAGCCCGGACGAGATACAAGGCAGGTCCACCGCTCAATGGACCGCGGCACATGACAGGCAGAGGATTCCCTATGAAATCAAGAGGATATTTGACAAAGGATACGTGAGAAACCTCGAGGTCGATTACGTCGACGGGAAGGGAACCATTGTTCCTGTAGAAATCAATGCCACGGCGGCAAGTACGGAACGCGGCACCCACATAATCGCCCTTTGTCGGGACATCACCTATCGGAGACAAGTGGAAGAAGTCCTGAGAAAAAGCGAAGAGCGTTTCCGGAGCCTCATCGATCAGGCGGCCGATGCCATTTTCGTGCACGATCTTGACGGCAGGTTCCTGGAGGTGAATCAGCAGGCCTGTACGTCACTGGGCTATGCGCGTGAAGAACTACTGTCGATGTCCGTGGACGACGTCGACCCCGAGATTGCGTCGAGAGAAGAGAGAGCCGGTTCCTGGGCAAGCCTTCCCGTAACCCTCGAAGGCCGGCTGAAGAGAAAGGACGGAACGAGCTTCCCGGTGGAGGTGCATTTGGGTCCCATCGTACATGGGGACACTAAGGTCGTTCTGGCCGTGGTGCGGGATATCACGGACCGCAGGCGAGCAGAGGAAGAATTGCGGGAGGCCAAGAACCTGGCCGAGACGGCCAACCGAGCCAAGAGTGAATTTCTTGCCAATATGAGTCACGAATTGCGCACGCCTCTGAATGCGATCATTGGTTTTGCGGAAATCCTTGAGGATCAGCTTTTCGGCACGCTCAACGAGGCTCAGAAGACCCATGTGGGGTACATTGTCCAAAGCGGCCATCATCTCCTGAAACTGGTGAGCGAGATTCTCGACCTGGCCAAGATCGAGTCCGGAGGAATGCATTTAGAGCTTTCCCAAGTCAATGTGGCACAGGTGCTGGAAAACAGTATGCTCATCACGAGGCGGAAGTCATTGACAAAGGACCTGACTATTGAGCTGAAAGTCGATCCCGAGATCGAAGGAATGACGATCCAAGTCGATGAACTGAAACTGAAACAGGTCATGCTTAATCTCCTCTCCAACGCGGAGAAATTCACCCCCGAAGGGGGCGGCATCCGTGTAGAAGCACAGAGGGTTGAGGATGAGTTGATCATAAGCGTCTGCGACACCGGCGTGGGAATCGACGCGTCGGACACGTCGCTGATTTTTCGGGCTTTTGAGCAGGTGGATTCCACCCTGGCTCGGCACTACCAAGGAACGGGTCTCGGGCTGTCCCTGGTTCGTAAGCTGGTGGAAATGCACGGAGGCCGGACCTGGGTGGAGAGCGAAGGGCGCGGCAAGGGAAGTTCATTCAGGTTTACGATTCCGTTGATAAATCGCCGGTGACGAAAGCGATCGGTAGGAGTGTTGAGGAACCGGGGCCCGGATCGCCGCGAACTTCACCGCGCGTCACTGTGGTAGACGGATGATCCGTTGCTTACGGGGAAAACAAGATAAGACAGGGGAGGGGAGTCGATTGTCTTGACCGAAACGATTAGAAGACGTCCGTCACCGGGTCTTTCCGATGGGCGGACCCTCATCGCAAGGAGGGAGTCATGGAGCCGAGGCCGACCATAGCCTTGATTCTCAGGGCGTTTGTCTATGCAGCCTTCCAGTATATGGCCTACAAGATCTATGGGGTGCCCATCCTCGTTGCGGCATGGGCAATCATCATGATCGGCACGTGGATCGACATCAAGACCACCACCGCAAAAATAGCACAGACCGTGGTGCAAACGGGCTGGTTCGCGTTCATCTTGGGCGTGATCCACATGAACCGGATACCCCTCTGATTCAGGCCTTAGAATAACGTGGCGATGTTACCGTGGATCGGTGTCCCTCAGGGAGGGGGAGCTGTGCCGCGCAGTGTTGTGGTTCGCTCGTCAGATCGCTACTTCTTGGTACGAGGCCGCTCATCGTAGTACAGAATGTCGAAGATGAGCCAGACCGCGCCGACCGCGGCCATTAGGAAGAAGACGATCGCGAGGGCGGGATATCCGAAGATCGTGAACACCGTGGGGACCATTGAGAACAAACCCGCGCCGACGATCAATGAGCCGAACAGCAGCCCCAAGGTGATACGGTTGGCAATCTTCTGCATGCCTGCAATGAAACGCGTTTCGTCGAAGCCGTGGACCTTCACTTCCAGCTCGTTGTCGGCCATGCGGTCCAGGACGGAAGTCATGGCTCTGGACAATCTTCCCGCCATGCTCTTGGTATCCAGTAAGGTCCTCAGCACATTGCCCACGGAGATCTTTGACGTGACATGACGCAGAATGATCTCGCCGCCGTATTGCCGGACGCTCGCAATGGGGTCGAAATAGGGGTTCAGCTCCTTGGCCACTTGGTCCAAATGGAGCAAGGTCTTGCCCAACATGGTGAGTTCCCGAGGAACTCGGATGCCGCATTCTCTGCTGACCTCCGTGAATTCCATCACTAGTGTGCCGACGTGAACCTGGCTCAAGCTCGCATGCTCGTAGCGCGACAGGAGATCGATCGCGCTGCGGCGATAGGTCTTCAGGTCGAAGGTAGCGGTCTTGTCGCCGATCGACGATGCAATATCCGCGGCGTCTTCAGGTTGGCCCTCACTAATGGCGAGCAACAGGCCGATCAGCTTTTCCCGGAGCCCCGGCGCAATGCGACCCACCATGCCGAGGTCGATGACCGCGATCCGCCCATTGGGCGTGAGCAGCACGTTTCCCGGGTGCGGATCCGCATGAAAGAAGCCGTCGACCAGGATCTGTTTCAGGTAGGCCCGGAAGGTACCTTCGAGAAGCATCCCGGTGTCTACCCGGGCCTTGTCGTCTTCACTGAGGAGGGTGATCTTCTTTCCCTCGATGAAATCCATGGTGAGCACACGGGAAGTGGTGAGAGCCTCGATCACGTCGGGGATGACGATCTCCTCGAAATCACGGAGATTGTTCCTCAGTATGATCGTGTTGGTCATTTCCTGGAGGTAATCCAGTTCCCGAAGAAGGGTGCTGCGAAATTCCTGAAACATTTCACCGACCGCGTAAATCCGCCCGAATTCCGTACGCGCCTGAGCAAGATCCGCCACTTCCCCCAGGACCTCGAGATCGATCAGCACCCTGTCCCGTATGCCGGGCCTCTGAACCTTGACCGCAACCGTCCGACCGTCGCGTGTCACCGCGCGGTGCACCTGTCCGATGGAAGCCGCGGCAATAGGCGTTATCGCAAAATCTCGGTACGCTTCCTCCACTTTCATTCCCAGTTCGGTCTCGACAATATCCCGCACCTGGTCGTACGGAAAACTGCCCACGTTGCTCTGGAGGCGTTCCATGGCCCGGACGTACTCGGCAGGCAGGACATCGGGCCGTGTCGAGAGGAATTGTCCCAACTTCACGAATGTGGGACCCAACTGTTCAAGATCGCTTGTAAGGTCCTCCCCCTGAACGGCATTGTCCGGAAAAAACTGCGGCCTCTTCTCGAGGACGTCGTCCCAGCCCATCATCCTCACCAGCTCGAAGAAGCCGTACTTCACAAGCAATTTCGTTATGTCGCGGTATCTTCTGAGATGTTCGGCCTTCATGGACAATGCACCTTTGCCGGCCATTGACCGCAGGCAGGGCCCCCGCGTTCCGCGGGGACGCCGCCGGAAAACGAAGCGCCGCTTCGCTGCAACGGTTATTCGTGGACGGACCCTAATCAAAACGATCGTCGGATCTCTTCGTGCGGAATTTCATCGCCTTCTCGGACAGCCATCCGGACGCGGTGGTCTCGCGATTATCGATTTCGGCCACAAAGGGCTTGATGTCCAAGAGCGGCGTTCCGTCCACAATGTCAAGGTCTTTCACGTACAGTCGGTTTTCTTGGATCTTCACCAGTCGCACCACGGACAGTCCGATGGGGTTTGGCCGTTTGGGTGCACGGGTGGCGAATACTCCTCTGAGTGTGTCGTCCATGAATGGAACCACTTCAAGCGAATAGCCTTCGGACATATGGAAATGATAGAGAAGGACCAGGTGTGAGAAGCCGTCAACGTCCTTCAATCCGAGAGCAAATTCGGGAAAGAGCTCGATCCACCCGTCCGTTCCCTGGGCTCCGGCCGGTTGTATGGGCATGTCCTTGGCTTCACTGAACGGAGTATGAATGACTCCGATGGGTCGATAGATTATCTCGTTCATTTTCCCGCCCGGCCTTCTCCTGGTTCGAGGCTCTGCCTGGGAACAGAAGAATTCGCGACCGTAGCTACCGCCGGAGCTTCTTAGAGCGTGGATGAAATGATAATTCGCTGGATCTCGTTGGTTCCCTCGTAGATCTGCGTAATCTTCGCGTCACGCATCATTCTCTCAACCGGATATTCGGTGCTGTAGCCAAATCCGCCGAGGATCTGCACGGCCTCGACCGTGGTCCACATGGCGACATCCGAGCAGTAGGCTTTGGACATGGACGAGTGCCGAATCGTCTCGTTGGGAACGCGGGAGAGATCCTTTCCCACTTTGTCCAGGAGCGAACAGGTCTTCCAGAGCAGCTGTCTGGCCGCGGTGATTCTCATGGACATGTCCGCAAGTTTGAACGCAATGGCCTGATGTTTGATGATGGGTTTTCCGAAGGTGGTTCGCTCCTTGGCGTACTCCGTGGCGTACTCGAACGCGCCGGCTGCAATCCCCAAGGCCTGAGAGGCTACGGACGGCCGACTGAAGTCAAGGGTTTTCATCATGATATGGAACCCTTCACCCTCTTCCCCGAGTCGGTTCTCCACCGGGATCTCGACTTCATCGAAGATGAGTTCGCGGGTATCCGATGAGCGAATACCCAGCTTGCTCTCCTTCTTACCGACCTCGAAGCCCGGCGTACCTTTCTCGAGGATGAACACGCCGGCATTCTTGCGCGGGGGAAGATCGGGATCGGTCACCGCGTAGATGCAGTAGGTGTCCGCGACCCCGCCGTTGGTGATCCACATCTTGGAGCCGTTCAGAACATACTTGTCGCCCTTGCGAACCGCACGAGTTTTCAGGTCGGCCACATCCGACCCGCCTTTTGCTTCGGTCAAGCCGAAGGCCGCGATCTTCTCGCCGGTCGACAGCGGCTTAAGGTACTTTTCCTTCTGTTCGTGATTGCCGGCGAGAATGATGGGGAGGCTTCCAAGTTCCTGACATGACGGAATCAACGCGACTGATGCATCGGCCTTTGCGATTTCCTCAACGGCAACGCAATGGGCGATCATGCCGGCTTCCATCCCGTCGTATTCTGCAGGAAAGTCAATTCCCATCAACCCGTTTTCCTTCATCAGTTCGAGCATGTCGTAGGGATACTCGCCCTTCCGGTCACGCTCCTCCGCGCCCGGCGCGATTTTTTCCTTGGCCAGGCGTCTGCACATGTCCTGAAGCATTTGCTCTTCTTCGGTCAATCCGAAGCGTTCCATCTCCTCCATTGTCTCCTCCGGTCCGATAAAGCCTTTGCCCTTCTTAAAGGCCGGCTGTTGAGCACTCCGAGCAATTTGATAAACCGTGGCCCCTCCGTCGATCAACTGTAGTCGTAGAATCCCTTACCGGTCTTTCTGCCCAAGTTACCGGAGCGAACCATCTTCCTCAGTAAAGGGGCGGGGCGGTATTTGGGGTCGGCAAATTCTTCGTACAGGTGTTGCTGTACGTTGAGCATGGTATCAAGTCCAACAAGATCGGCCAGAGCCAGAGGACCGATCGGATGATTCGCTCCCAGCTTCATGCCCTCGTCGATCTCGTTGGCTGTGGCCAGCCCTTCTTCGAGCACAAAGATCGCTTCGTTGATCATGGGAACCAGAATCCGGTTGACCACGAAGCCGGGGGCTTCCGTGACCTCGATGCCGGTCTTGCCCATTTTTTCGGTAAGGTTCTTTATCACGGCCACGGTTTCATCGGAGGTGGCAAATCCACGAATGATTTCAACCAGCTTCATCACCGGCACCGGATTGAAGAAATGCATGCCGATGAACTTGTCGGGCCGAGTCGTTGCCGAGGCCAGCTCCGTTATGCTCAAACCCGAGGTGTTGGTCGCGAAAATGGTGTGTAGTGCCGCCTTCTTGTCAAGGTCTGCATACATGGTCTTCTTGAGACTCATGTTCTCGATGACGGCCTCTACGATCACGTCGGCTCCGGCAGCCGCGTCCCACAGACCCAAAGTAGTCTTGATGCGTCCTCGAACGGCTTCTGCCTCCGAGGGTTCCATCTTGCCCTTTTCGGTCATCCTCTTGAGATTCTTTTCAATGCCCGCGATTCCCTTGTCCACGAATCGCTGTTCAATGTCCATTAGGGTAACGTCCAAACCACTCTGTGCAGCCACCTGAGCGATTCCTGCGCCCATCAACCCTGCGCCGATCACCCCTACTTTCTTGATTTCCATATCCTCTTCTCCTTCCGGAACTTTAAACGACAACGAGCGTTATCGACCAACGACTTGGTCGCGGCGTATCTCATCAACGGACCGACCTGTTCATCCGGGTGAGACGAGTCGGTGATTCTTGCCCGGAGTCCGCCAAGAGCTCCGAACCTGTTCTACGACCATGAAAATGCGGGAACGGGATACCCCCGGTCATGAACGACACGAGCAGCACAATGCGACGGCCCGAAGCCTTACCGCGACGACTCCGCCCGATGCCTGGCGCCTTGGCCCACGCTCACGGTGCCGGCGGCCCGCAGCCGAGCCGGCGGTCTTGCGGCTCACCGCAGACCGTTTATGCGGACCTCGCTCATAATCACATATGATGCATAGCAGAGACAACTCTATTGATCAAGCTATTCCGAGCACGGTCGGTAGTGCGTTGATATGACGCACCGGCTGTGATATGATTCTTCGGCCTTTCAACGGAACAGATATCCCGCTCGCACATAAGGAGGAATAGATGGCAAAGGTTGCGGTCATTGGTGTTGGCCAGAGTACGTTCACGCGGTCGTACCCGGGTTCGATCCGTGAATTGGCGTTCGAAGCATTTCGAGACGCAATGAAGGACGCGGGGCTCAAAGCCGGGCAGATAGACGCTTCAATCATTTGTTCCGCACCCGAGTATGATAAACAGAGAACGCCCTCGGGACTCATGGCGGAGTACCTGGGACTCAACCCGCAGCCCACGTTCTACGTGGAGAGTGTGTGTTCATCCAGTTCCACCGGTCTGCGTACGGCATACGGGCTCATTGCCTCGGGCCTTCACGACGTGGTCCTTGTGCTTGGATTCCAGAAGATGTCGGAAATCTCGTCGGCCGAATCCCAGGAGAGGATGGGTCGCGGCGCGGACATCCAGTGGGAAGCGCCGTTCGGCACCATGATGCCCGCATACTATGCCATGTATGCGAGGGGACACATGGAGAAGTACGGCACAACGGAAGAAGACTTGGGGCTGATCCGGGTCAAGGCGTCCACGTACGGACAGATCAATGAAAAGGCCGCGTTCAGAAAGGCCCTGGTGTTGGAAAAGGTCATGGAACCCAAATACATCGCGACGCCCCTGAAGATGTTCGATTGTTGCGCAAACGCGGACGGGTCGTCCTGTGTGATCCTTGCCTCTGAGGAAAAGGCGAGGGACCTTTGCGACAAGCCGATCCTAATCAAGGGGCTCGGTATGGCCACGGCCCCCATCAACATGGCCGGCCGGGACACGTTCAGCGGCCTCAGGTGTGCACAGCTCGCGGGCAAACAGGCGTACGAAATGGCGGGGATATCTCCCGCGGACGTGGACGTGGCCGAAGTTCACGATTGCTTCACCATAGCGGAAATGATGGCGTACGAAGATCTTGGGTTCGCCGCTCCCGGTGAGGGGAAAGATCTGATAAGGAACAAGGAGACCTATAGAGAAGGCAAGATACCCGTCAACGTGGACGGCGGCCTCCTGTCCAAGGGCCATCCCATCGGAGCAACAGGCGGGTCCCAAATCCGCACCATCGTGCTGCAGCTGCGCGAACAAGCGGGCGACATGCAGGTGGCCGACGCGAAGATAGGACTGGTACATAACATCGGCGGAGTGGGAATCTACGGCAACGTGTCGATCTTCGGCGTGGAGTGATCGCGGACAGTGCCGCACACTCCCCTTGTCGCGCATCGGCCGACATGACCGCGCATTGCCGTTGCCTCAAAGAACATAAGACACTCTCACCATGGAGGACGAGATATGGGATTCGATCAGTTCGGGATCATCAGTTTTACCGGTACCACCAAAGCAGAGCAATTTGTTGAATTTCTGAAGAACAACGAGCTTCGCGGCACCGTGTGTAAGGAGTGCGGCGCGAAGTTCTTTCCGCCCCGCAGCGATTGCGCCGTGTGTTTGAGCGATGAGATGGATTGGTTTCCCATTACGGGAGAGGGCACCGTTGTGACCTTCACCAAGGCGAATTTCGCCCCGGCAGGCTTTGAGAAGGACGTGCCCTATGCACTCGCGGTCGCCGAATTTGCCGACGGCATCAAGGTCTTTGGACGGCTGGACAAGAATCTCTCGGACGACGAGATCAAGGTCGGCATGAAGGTCAAAGTCCGTGCCGTGGACCTCGGGGACGACCGGATCAGCTACGAGCTGACGGCTTAGTGCGTGGTTGCTTAAATTCGGTCTCACATTCTTGTGAACGCGTGGAAGTCAACCTCTGCATGAACCCGTGGGACTGACAAAACGTAGGGCGGGCTCTGCCCGCCGTCTCCCCGGCGAACCGCCATGACCTGTTGTCACAACTAACCATGAAAGTCCACGTGAACTCCGGACCGCGGATCCCGCGGGACGCGGGACGGATAGGCATTCCCAGGCAGAGCCCTGACCATGTCCCATAACTTTTGGCTGGGCACCGTGAACATCGGTTGCCTACAAGCCTACCGATTCGAGATGTTGACCTACCA
>JAVHLK010000067.1:22100-27454 GCA_031082285.1 Desulfomonilaceae bacterium | reverse complement strand
GATCAGCGTTATGAATGCCCGATAGTCGTCCTGCCTCAAGTGAAATTGTCGCTCAACAAAAGAGGAATGTCCCCGTTTTATCCGTTGACCCGGCACTGAAGTACCGGGCTACTCTCAGTAGCCCCTGTCGGGGCAAGGTCGTGCACGTCCCGGAGGGACAGTATGAAAGTAGACCGGTCTTTCAAGGCCGGGCTGGTAGTCAGGACAGATGAAAGGTCTATTTCGCGACAGACGCAAAGACCTCGTGCCCCAGTGTGCACGCGGACGCCGACCGTCAAAGCTCATTTGTCAAACAGACGTCCCAGAATTCCTTTCTTTTCGGACTCCAAAGGCGGCATTCCAAGGTGCGTGCGAATAGCGCCGACGAGCACTTCCTCTCGAACATCCGAGCCTTCTACGAGAACCTCGTCATCCAGCATAATTGCGGGAGCAACCGGGAGGTCCAGATCCGCGTATTCCATTGATTGATACTCCGCCCGCGGCTTGGATACGGCCTCGATCTCTACGGGATATTCAGCGCCCAGCCTGGACGCCATGTCCGCGAAGTGTCGTCAAGGCTTGCCGTTGGGTTCATTGAGAAAAAGACGGACTTTCAGCATGGTTCCTTACTCCTTGTTTTGTTTGTCTTTCCGATACGCCGAGTCCCTTGGACCGAGCGACTTGAGCCATCCGAATCAGAAACCGATCCGGTGGGAGAAAATCAACGATTCGTAAATCCCTTTTCTCTCGTCCTTGGCCGTCAATAAAGATCACCGTCGGCACGCCCTTCACTCCGTATTGAGCGACCAGGCGCTCATGAGCGGGATTCTTCCGAGTGAGATCGATCTTTATCATGGTGAAATGGGACTCAGCCTGGTTGACCACATCAGGATCGTGAAACACGACTTCATCGAGTCTCCGACAGGGAGTGCACCACGATGCTGAAAAATCGACGATCACGGGTTTGTTCATTTCTCGTGCCTCACTCAGAATCTCAGCCGAATAGGGTTGCCAGGAGACGCCCGGTCCCACGAAGTACCATGAGCCTATGAGATAGGTTGCGAGCACGAATCCCGTCATGGCTGCCGAGGTACGAAGCCGTTGAAAACCCCGAGACTCCGCCGTGGCGCGAGAAAACCATCCCAAATGTAGAGCAGCCGCAAGTGCCGCGCCGCTCAGCAGGAAGATGTTCACTGTCGCGGGAAGGAGGGGCCGCACAAAGTACACGGCCATTCCGATCAAGACCCACCCCATTAGCTGTCTCACCCACAGCATCCATTGGCCCGAACCGGGCAACCGTTCAAGACTGCCTGAGAACACGCCCAAGATCAGGAGAGGAAGTCCCAGGCCGAGGCTGAGAACGAAGAAGATTAAGAATCCGAACCAAGGGCTGCCGATGACGGCCACCCAGGTTAACAGGCCCAATACAAAAGGCCCGATACAGGGGGCCGCGACAATACCCAGGGACAACCCCATAAACAGGCTTCCGAAATACCCGCCGAACGATCTTGACGCCGCGGCGGTCAACTGATGTGGCAGGCGTACCTCCCAAAAGCCAAAGAGACTCGCGGCGAAGAACACCAGGATCCCGGCTATCGCCGTCAACACGAGAGGACTCTGGAGCACCGACCCCATCAGGCTTCCCGTCAAGGCCGCAAGCACGCCGAGTACCGAGTTGGTAGTCGAAAGCCCCAACAGGTAAAGCAGTCCGTTGGCCGCCAACCTTCGTCGGCTCTGCCCGGTCCGAGATCCGAAATATGAGACCGTAATGGGAATGAGCGGGTATACGCACGGCGTCAGGTTGAGTGCCAGTCCGCCCGCGAAAACCCCCGCGAGTGTCCAAAGAATGGCCGCGCCGGCGAGAGGCCGGGGGCCGCCCTGTTGAGCGGAGCCGGTTTCCGAAGAGACTACGGCCTTGCTTTCAACAGGCAGACCTGCGCTCTGCCATTGCGGAAACCCATATGGGTCCCTGAAAACGTTCTTGTAACCCAATTGAACCGCCACACGGGCGGCGGAGTCGCTCCGGACTCATGTCAGCCCCGCTCAGTAAAACACGATGGGGCGTTCCTTGTCCGCTCCCAGAAGGGTTTCCAACGGTCCCCGGTTTCGCAGACGCGACCACCATGTGGGCTCCATGGAGAAATTGACCGACTCCGGAATGTGACCTGTTACGTATTCCCATTCTTGGCGAGTGTCCACCAGCAAGACCGTCCTCGGTTCTTCCTCGTAGAGTTTCCTCAGATTCTCCGTGTCGATAAGGCGGTATCCGCCGCGCTCGGCCTCCGCGAGCACGTCTGCCCACGTGGATTCGGTCGTGGGGGCCGGTTGATTGGAAAACCAGACCGCGCCCAGGGTGGCCATCACCGCGGTGAGAACAAGAACCGTTTTCCATCGGTCAATTCTCGAGAAGTGGTCTTCGGAAGTCATGTGCTCGGCCTCCTGTGGGTCATCATTGTAAGACGCCTTCATTGATTCGGTTAACCTCCGCGAAGTCGCCGACTCATATCTTGTCCTCTCTGTTGAGCTTCGCCACGAGGAACGTTGTTCCCGAACTCGACAGCCCCAGTTCCGTTGCCAGGTCCATTGGGTTCTTGGATCCGATTCGCCGCACCGCAGCGATGGCCTCCTCTTCAAGTTCCTCCAACCAGTCCTCGAACAGAATCAGCAACTCCGGATGCGCGACGGACCTCAGCTGTTCGGATCTTCCGATCTTGTCCAGTAACCCCTGACACATCTGCTGTGGATCGACACCTTCGTCCATGCACGCAGCCAGTCAGAAGTGAACCAGCCCGGCTTCGCTCTCCCGGTCCGCGCCTTCAATCAGATTGATCAAGAAGCCTCGACGTTCTTCCTCGTCAAGAGCGGTGAAGAGCTTTCGCGCCGAGTCGGCCAGGAGTTCCGCTGCATCGCCGGGGGCCATGGAATCGATCAATCGCTGAATTTCTTCCTTGCTCATGAGACGTCCTCCGAAACCTAGAAAGTTGTTCTCTTCGCCAGCAGGTGAGTCGCCAATTCCGCCGCAGCCTTGACGATCTCGACGATCCGTGGATCGGCCATCTCGTAGTAAATAAAGGGACCTTGGCGCTCCACGGTGACGAGGAGGGATCGTTTGAGTTCTTTCAAGTGGTGAGACACGAGCGGCTGAGACAGACTCTGTTCCTCCACAATACGCGAGACCGATTTCTTGCCGTCGGCCAGAGACATCAGGATGCGCAGGCGATTCTCATCCGACAGGCTTTTCATAAGAAAGGCGACCGTTTGCATGTGAGTACCGAGCTGACGGGTTTGATCCTGATCGTTAGGGGGCAAGAGTGGATCTCCTCGGTCGAGTAAGTTTTTCCGGGATCGCATCAACGCATCAATGACCATTGATATATTGATATATCGGACACGCTCCAATGTCAAGAGCAAATCGTGAACAAACTTCCGGGGAGAGCTTTCTCTGATAACGGGTGAGACGACGGATTACGGGAAATAAGGCTCTTCGCGTAAGTTCGCACCATACATCCGGAGAGAGAAAGACCACGTCATATCAGGCACCTGAGTCACATCCGAGTCCAACCATGCAGGAACACTAAAGGCATAGTCGTTCTTGTGCACCGCGGCTGCTGACACAATGCTGGAGCCGGGCTGGAAGAAGAAGGACAGATCATTGAGTCGGGCTCATGACCGTAAGCTCTTTCGACTTCCCCAGACAACAGTCGATCCTCTTCTTGGCGCTCTCTTCCAGCCCCCGAGGGACGCAAACAGAAAATGTGAGGTACGCACTTACGCGATGAACCGGAAATAAGCCTATCCGACGCTTACGAGGCCCGTACGGGCTACGGTTTACCCCGCAAGTCTTTGCCGTAGATCGCAAACCCGAGCGTTCCCACGACGCCGAAAGCGAATGCCGCCAAGAAATTGGTTTCAGGGCTGATCTGCCATAAGAAAGCGCCGCCGAACGCGGCTACTGAGACGCACACGTCCCGAATCAGGTAATACAGCCCGAACATCCCGGCCTTGCAGGAGTCGGGAGCGAGATCCATGATCAAAGATTTGCGTGTCGGTTCTCCGAACTCTTTGAGTCCCCTCACCACGAACGCCAATATCAACCACTCGAAGGTCCGACAGTACATGAGAACCAGGGGGAAGAGGGTGAAGAACCCAAAGGTAATGAGCACATAGGGCTTCTTGGTCCCTTTATCGGCGAGATAGGCGACCGGGATGTAGACGAGCACGGCCGTGGCCATTTCGATGCTCGTCAGGATCCCGAACTGGACTGCGGACACGGGCTCCGTGATGACTTTCATGGACCACACCACCACAAATGCATACGGGATCTGTTCGCAAAACCGTATCAGGATATCGGTCGCCAGCAACCCCTTCATCTGGGGCGTCATTAATTTGAACATCTTCAAGGGGTTCTTCTCAGGCACGAGTTCGCACTCGTTGCTCCGGTCGGTTTTCCGCCTGTCTTCAATAAGTATTTGCTGAAGAATCAGTGCCGCGCCGGCGAGCACGAGCGCGCCCGTGAACGCAACGCGAACCCCGTCACGTTCTCCCCACAGGCCGATACAGATTCCCCCGAGGATAGGCCCCAATGCCATGGGAATACGACGAACAAGAGAGTGCATGGTCACGCCCATGGTGCGCTTGTTGTCGGGAAGCACCTGGTACATCAAGCTCATGGTTGCAGGCAAGGAGATGGCGGACCAGGATATGAACAAGGCCGCTCCGATGAGGACCGCTTGCCAGGTCGGTACGAGAATCACGACGGCAAACCCTGCCATGGCGACAAGGTTGAACACCACCAGCGCTCTCTTGCTCCCGATCCTGTCCGACAGGTAGCCGCCGGGGAACGAGTAGAGAGCCGACAGCAAATTGTCCATCGCGTTCAGAAACCCAATGGACAGGGCTCCACCTCCCAGCGCCATGAGGTAAATGGGCAGGAAGCGCTCGGCCATTCGTTCGCCCATCCCCACGAGGATTACGATGGAGAGCACTCCGACCGTGCTCCGCTGCAACGCCAGGAAGCCGGGAAGGCGTTCAATGTGGGTCCGAACCGAATTGGCCATTAGATTCTCAAGAGCCTGGGACCGTGACAATCAAGATGTGGAATCACCGCGGACACGCTGCCAGGCCTCCGCGGTGTGAGTCAGTGCTAAGGAACAGGCGGCTCGTGATCCTTGCAGAAAGGGGCGTCACCGATCACCGGCACTTGGCACACGCGACACAATCCTTTTCTTAAGGGATCCGAGATATGCGCACATGGATCTTCCGTCTGTGCTTCCGTCGATCCGGCCGCTGCGGTTTCCTCAATCGAACCTTTCTTTTCTTCTTTTTCAGGCATGGCGAACCCTCCTCTTAGTTCTGCCCGTGCCGGATGGTCCGTT
>JAVHLK010000067.1:0-22001 GCA_031082285.1 Desulfomonilaceae bacterium | reverse complement strand
CGGTCACCCTGCACGGGGATAGTTCAAAATCGTTCCTATACCAATGCGGCTCGGTATTCCTCCTGCCCGTGCTTCTCACTACCGACCTTTCCGGCATCTTGACAAAAAGATACAACTGCATCATGATAATGTCAAGTGTTGCAAAGAGGAGAACGATGGCCGAATCTCTTGAACGAAAATGGCTGCTTCTGATCCACCAAATTCCCCAGAAGCCCGGATACCTCAGGGTCAAGATCTGGAGGAGACTCCAGGCCCTCGGCGCAGTAGCCATAAAGAACTCCGTGTACGTGATACCCAGGAACGAACAGACCCTTGAGGACTTTCAATGGGTTCTTAGGGAAATCGTACAGTCGGGAGCGGAGGCTTCGATCTGCGCCGCGAGCTTTGTGGACGGGCTGACGGACGACCAGGTGGAAGGTCTGTTTCGCACGGCACGGGACGCGGACTACGAACAGATTGCCGACGAAGCAAAGGCGGTTTTCGACTCGGCACCATCCGGTCGGACGATGACGGACGAAGATCGGGCCGAACTGGAAGCCGCGCTGACACGCCTCAAGAGACGATTCTCGGTCGTTGCAAACCTTGATTTCTTCGGGGCACCCGGTCGCGAAGCCGCCTCAACCCTGCTGGAAAAGATCGAGTTTCGGCTTTCGGAAGCGCGGACCGGCACGGGTCCGGAGGGGCCGGAAGTGGATACATCGGACCTCACTCAGTTCCGTGGACGTACATGGGTGACGCGCAAAGGAGTGTACGTGGATCGCATGGCGTGCGCATGGCTCATTCGGCGGTTCATAGATCCCGACGCGTCGTTCAGGTTCGTGTCCGAGCGAGGATATCGTCCTAAGACGGGAGAACTACGATTCGACATGTTTGAAGGAGAGTTCACCCACGAGGGCGATCTCTGCACGTTCGAAGTCCTTGTCCGACGTTTTGCCGTCCATGACAAAGCTCTCATGGAAATCGGCAAGATCGTACACGACCTCGACCTGAAAGAGACCAAATTCAAGAGACCCGAAACTGCGGGTATCTCGGCCTTGCTCGACGGCATCGTGGCGGCTCGCAAGCATGACGAGTCTCGGTTGGCGCGAGGTTCGGTCCTGTTCGACGACCTCTACGAGCACTTTCGTAGAAGATGAGTGCCCGGGCGGCGCTCGTGAAAAGAATTCCGCGCTTCTTGCCACCCACAAGCCCTCTTGAAAACTGGTCCAAGCCTGCATGATTCCCACGGGAAACAAGGTGCCGAGCGTGAGGAGGACAAGCCCTATATTGAACCCCCAGAAAGAGACCTTCAGGATTCGATCGTTCCAGTATCGCCGTTCCACGAGTCCCCTCCAGGAAAAGAGGAGCAGCGCGATGGAAAGCAGTCCGTACGTTCCGAACAGGGCGGCATGAGCGTGATTCATGGTCAGATAGGTCCCATGCTCATAATAGTTCACCAAGGGCAAGTTGATGAGGAACCCGAAGATGCCGGCGCCCAGGAAATTCCAGAAAAACGATGCCGGCGTCGGCCGGTTCGTTTCCGTATTGAAGCTATTGCCGCACACACCCAAGGGCTCGGTCGCATACGAATCATGTCCCTCCTTCAGCGCGATTCCAACCTGAGCGCGACCGGGGGCGATAATGAGAGTTCTCGATGTTTCGCGGCAATGGTTTCCGCGAGTCGATCCAGCGACGCGAAATCCACTTGCGTCGGACGTCCTTTGCAAATTACGGGATCCAGGACTTCGACCTTCAGGTTGGGGATCAGTCCGGCAATTTGTTCCACTACTTTCGTGCTCCACCCGTATGAACCGATAATGGATGCGAATCTGGCCTTGGGACGCAGAATGTTGGCGAGAAGTGCCGCGTACGCTGCAAGGGGGTGCGGGCCGACGTGCACGGTGGGGGTTCCGATCACGATGGTTGCCGCGTCGACCAGCGTTATGGCCAGTTTGCCGATGTCGGTGACGCACAGATCGAACTGATGAACCGTTACGCCTTTCTCAGCCAAGGCATTGACCAGATGGGTCACCATTAGGTCGGTGCTGCCGTGCATGGAGACGTAGGGAAGGACCACGACGTTATGAGGTTCATCCGATACCCAATCCCAATAGGCGTTTACAATGAAGTCCGGTCGATCGTACAAGGGACCGTGGCTGGGAGCGATGATTTCGAAATTCCTGGATTTCAGCTTGTCCAGGTTCTTCTGAATGATTTTTCGAAACGGCATCATGATCTCGGCAAAGTAACGCTTCGCGGCTTCGTACACGCGACCTTGGTCCGTTGCGTACAGATCCGTCGTGGCAATATGTGATCCGAAAAAGTCACATGAGAACAGAATCTTGTCTTCGCGCAGATGGGTGCACATGGTCTCCGGCCAATGGACCCACGGAGTGTGGATGAACTCCAGCGTACGGTCTCCCAGTGAAAGCGTCTCACCGTCTTCCACCGTGACAAACGCCCCGTCGGGAATCGCGAGGAGATCCATGAGCATTCCCTTGCACTTCGGGGTGCACACCACCTTTGCATTGGGATACTTGCCAAGGACGATGGGGATGGCTCCGGAATGATCCTGTTCCGCATGATGTGCCACTACGTAATCAACGGTCTCGACATCGTTCAACTGCGACATGAGTATCTCGGCCTTGGGCGGGTCGACGCTGTCCAACAAAACCGTCTGGTCGCTCCCCCGAACGAGGTACGAATTGTAACTCGTTCCGTCCGGCAGAGGGATGAGTGAATCGAACAGACGTCTATCCCAATCTATTGCTCCCATCCAGAAAACCCCGTCGTTTATTCTTCTGCTCTTCATGATGTGTGTCCTCCTTAACGGAACCCCTCACAGATCAAGGGATGATTGGTTACCCGAGGATGGCGGGGAGCGCCCGCATTCCCGAGACCTCACGTCAAACCTGGCGATCCCCAGGATACGCTCGTGCCAGGTTATCCAGAAGTTGATGAAATTGCTCGTGTACTCCTTTTCCGATCTTCTTTTCCTCCAATTCCTCGAACTCGACGAACATGGCCTCCTGCCTCTCCACGGAGAGCACCGCGTCCGCAAGCGGGAAAACCTGGGTGTTTTCCTTGTCGATGTGCTGCCTCATCAATGCCGTGTAGCCGCGGGCTTGCGTGTACAGTTCGGCATCCGCTTTTTCCGCGCCTGCGCGATAGCGGGTCAGCGCATCGTACATTGCCCCGACGTATTCGCGGCCCTGCCGGTGTTCGAAGAGCATCTGCTCGATCAGTCCCCCAGCTCCGGGATGTCCGGCTTTCTCCATGGCGGGAAACAAAAGGTCTTCCTCCTTTCCATGGTGACACCGGTCTACAAAGACTTTGAAAAACTCAACAATTTGGCCGAATTGCTCATCATTGAGGAACCGGTCCACTTCGAGTCTGTCGCACATCGCGTCCACGACTCTCAGCATGATGCCGATGCCTTCATGCTCGGCCTTGAGTTGCTCCGTCGCTTTCATTACTTACTCCCTTCGGTATGGGTCGTTGTGCGAACGGGGGGTCTCAAGGTGCCGTCCTCCATTTCCAGGATCTCGTCGAAGACATCCAGGGCCCGATGATCGTGCGTGACCACGAGAACCCCCGCGCCTTGCTCATGAGCAACCTTCCCGAACAGTTCCATTACTTGCCGCCCCCGAACGCTGTCCAATGCCGCAGTGGGTTCGTCGGCCAGGACGATGCTCGGTGAATTGGCCAGGGCCCGAGCGACTGCAACCCTCTGCTGTTGACCTCCGGAAAGCATGTGCGGGAGATTCTTCACCCGATCGCCGACGCCGAGATAGTCGAGAAGTTCCAAGGCCCGACTGCGGGCCTCACGCGGGGGGACGTCGTTGATCTCCGAGGCCAGTTGCACGTTCTCCAATGCGGTCAGGAACGGGATCAAGTTCGCCTTCTGAAACACGTATCCAATGTGTCGGCGACGAAATCCACGGACGTCTACCAGGGCTTCGGGGCCTTCCATGACCGGGAGACCGCCGATGACGATCGACCCGGACGTGGGAGGATTAATCAGTCCTATGGCCGTAAGCAACGTGGATTTCCCCGCTCCGCTCGGTCCCAAGAGAGCGACGACTTCTCCCTTTCCGATGGTCAAAGTCACGTCGCGCATTGCCGTGACTTCGGTGTTGCCGCTTCCATAGACCTTTGTGAGTCCCGTGGCTTCTATGGCCGGAGATGCCGCGGTCACGACAGAACCTCATTGGGCTGTATTTTCATTGCCTTCCAGATTCCCAAGAGACTGGACAACACGGAAATCGCGATGACGATCATGCCCAGTCGGAGCAGGTCCTCATGCATGATGATGACCCGACGCGGGAAGTGAGGGAAAATCCACTGGCCGAAGTAGTAGGCCAAGACATATCCCAGGCCGCCGAGAAGAACAGCTTGCTGCAGTATAAGAGACAGTATGACTGAATCGCGCGCTCCCATGAGTTTGAGCATCGCTATGTCGCGGGTCTTGTCCAGGGTCAGGGTGTAGATAATGAGGGCCATAATGATGGCGGATATGAGAACGAGGAGCGCGGTGAACAGGCCGATCTGACGACGGGCTCTGTCCACTGTTCCTTTGAGAAGCAGTTCCTTCTGTTCATCGGAAGTGTGGACCGAAACATCCTTCCAGCCGGAAATGAGTTCGGCAATCTCGAGTGGGTCCCGTCCCGGCGCGGCTTTCACCACGACCGCGCTTATCATGGCCCGTGGAACCGCGGGGAGCTCCCTTGAAGGGAGTTCCGCTTTGTCCATGAGCATGGGCTGCATCTTGCCTATATCATCCTTCACCGCGCGCGCCTTTCTCGCGAATCGCTCCAGCCGAATGGCTTCGGCCGATGAATCGAATTGAATGGCTAATGCGTCGGGGACGGTGAAGAATGCCAGGCCGTCCCCCCCTTGGCCGATCATTCCTTGTGTCAGGCCGACCACCCGGTAAACGTCCTTCCCAAGCTCAAGAGTCTCCCCCAATTGGAGCCCCAGGAGTTTATCGGCGATCATCTCATAGTGGGCCGCCTCGAGAGGCCTTCCCGCAACGAGCGGCAACCAGGATCCGTCATCTTGCGGCCACGACAGGCCGTTGACCACCATTCTCAGGGGCTTTCCGCCATGTTCGCGCTGCACGGTGTGCGACACGAAAGCTCGTGCGCTCTGAACGCCGGGCACAACGAGCAGCCGATCTTCAAGACTCCTCGGGATGCGCGAGATCTCTGCGAACGGTCCCCGGGTCCCGTGTTGCACGATCCAAAGGTCGGCATCGATCCTGTTCACGAGCAGAACCGCGTCCTCGATTAATCCTCGGTAGATGCCGCCCATGCCCATGACGATCATGAGCAGCATGCCGATGCCCACCGTGGTGAGTGAGAAACGGGCGAGGTTGTGCCTCACGTCCCGCACCGCCAGGTTCATTGAATTGTCACCCGTTTCCCGTCGTACGATACGGAATGGTTCGGATTGGTAATGACCATATCTCCTTCCGCAAGACCGTCTTTGATCTCGATTGCTCCCGTGCCGTGAATTCCCAGCTCGGTTTGTCGTACCGCAGCCCTGTTCCCGCGCACCACAAATGCTGACGGTTTGCCGTTTCGCCGGACGATGGAAGTCGCGGGAACTACGAGCACTCCGGATTTCCTCGAGGTTTCGATATAGGCCTCGGCTCGCTGACCCACGGCCCAATTGGCCGGAAGATCGTCGACACGAACATCGACGAGAAACTCTCGGGTCTCGGTGTCAACCTCGCGGCTCATGCGAACAACGATCCCCCGATGCTCCTTGTCCGGTTCGGACCGAAACACGACCCGAGCCGGTTGCCCCGGTTGGATCTGTGCCATAGCCGATTCATCGACCCACGCGGATACCCACATTTCGTCCGTGGATATGACTTGAAATATGGAAGCCCCAGGCACGATGATGTCCCCGGGTTCGCGATCCCGTTTCACCACGAGGCCGTCAAAAGGCGCCAGGATTCTCGTATCGGCCAGGCGTGCCTGCTCGTACTGAAGCCTCTCCTCTGCAGTGATCACCTGCCGTTCAGCTTCCGTAATGGCCGCTTGGGACCTTGCCAAGTCGGCTTCGGCTACCTCGAGTCGCTCTCTGCTCTTATCCACGTCCGATTCGGATACGCTCTGTGTCGCTCTCAGAGAAAGATAACGGTCGTGGTCCTTTTGAGCCTGGTCGAACACGGCCTTGGCCCGAGCCAGATCCGCCTGCACACGCTCGGCCGTGGCCTTGGCCGCACTGAGGCCGGCGTCTGCGATCTGAACGGACTGCCGCAATTCCGCATCGTCCAATCGCGCCATGAGTCGGCCTTTTGCCACCCGGTCGTTCTGATCAACCGGGGTTTCAACAAGGCGGCCCTGTATCTTGGCGCTTATGGTAGCCCGCACACGCGCCTGCAAGGTTCCCGTTCCCATGGCCTCCCGAACCACCGTCCCCTTGACCACGGGCACCGCGGAAACCGGAACCGCCATGAATACAAACCGATAGGCAACCGCCGCGACCAGAACCAATGCGATCGCAACGATCGGAAGTTTTTTCCGAAGTTGTCTTGCCGTCATCATCAGGCTCTCTCTATGATGGTCCTCTCGAACGGGCGTTTCCATTAAGGGATGATTTCGCACCGGGTCGGCCGGCACGTTCTCCGTGCATCCGAGAGCATGCCGATACGATCCATCTGTCCCCTGATGAGCTCGTCCAGCTTGTCCTTGTCCTGTTCATCGAGCAACATTTCCTTCATTGCCACCAGAAAGTGAACCGTGTCCTTCTCGAATTGAACGGCCATGTCAAGAACTTCAGGCGCAGTTCCCACCTGTTTCATCCGTTCGGAAACCGTTTCCCGAGTGAACACGTGCGTGTCCGCGGCGGATCTCAGATAGCCCGCGGCCAGTCCCTCGGGGTCCCATACCAGCCCGGTCGGAGAATCGTCGGAGTACCGGGCGCGCAGATCCTTGATCAGCAAGATATGACCGTCCTCCAATTCCGCCAAGTCTGCGAACAGCTTGGAGAGGACTTGATCTTCACTCCCTTTGGCCGCTCCGCTGTAAAGAGTTCTTCCGTTCTCTTTGATCCGTACGGCCATGGCAAATACGTCGTCCACTGTTCCGAAAACCAGCATGACAAGCCTCCTTACCGAAAATCGAGAATACGGGAGTTTTTCACCAAGCACGCGTCCACACGGTGCGCCTCAGTGGCCATAGGTTTCACTGTTGAACTACGTCTTTTTCGTGTCGACGAAACCATTGTCGATCGAACTCCCTAAATTCAAAGGGAATACGATGGTCGTCCATTCCTAGAGAGCCAATTCATCCGCTTACACGGAAATACGTATCATTCTTGAGACCATGCTCCGGACCAAATGCAACCAGTGGTCGTCGTGCGGCCGCCCGAGCCATGCTCTCATCCTTACTATACGGGTGTGACGCGTCGAGACGACGCCGGAACACGTCACGACGCGTCACCTGCAGTAAATGATAGCGGATTTAGCACGGCTTTGCATCCCCTTATCAGCTGATGGTTGTATTCCGCGGTCACAACCAGAACTCCGGGTAGCGTCGGCTGCTCGGCAGGTTGTTGAAGATGAGGGCGACCACAAGCATGATGGCCGCCCCGGCCCCGGCGGGTATAAGCACGTACAGAAATCCCAGCGCGTGAATTTGGTCGGTTCCGATGACGGCTATAAGCGCGGTCGCTCCACCGGGAGGATGCAGTGTTTTCGTGGCGTGCATGGCGGCGATTGCGGTGGATACGGCCAGGGCGGCCGCCAACCACGGGGCTTCAGGCAAGAGTTTGTAGCAAGCCACTCCAATGAAGGCGGAAAGCACATGCCCGCCCATGAGGTTCCTCGGCTGAGCCAACGGACTCTTGATCGCTCCGTAGATCAGAACCGCGGACGCTCCGAAAGACCCAATAATCATAATCAGATCCGACCCTTCCAGTACGTGGGAGTTCATCGAGGCGACGGCTGCAATTCCAAGAAACGATCCCATCCATGACAAGAGGATCTCCCGGAGCGACACTCGCGGGGGGCTCTGGGTGGTGCCTTTCATCTTATGGAAGAATTCGACAGGCATCAGCTCACCAACGACGACCGGACCACATCGGCCCGCGACGCAATCCCGAGCAGTTTTCCGGCTTCGTCGACCACGGGCACGCGATTGATCTTTCGACCGACCATGATGTTGGCGACATCCATCAGGGGCGTATCCGGAGTCACGGTGACCGCGGGAGAACTCATGATGTCCTCCGCGCGTTGCACCCGCATGGGCGCGGCCAGGCACCCGCCTCCCTTGAGACATTCCGCGACGACATGCATAAAGGTCGCTAATTCCGTCCCGCCCATGGTCCACAAGAAATCTCTCTCGGAAATGACGCCCGCAACCGACCCGTCGGCTTCCAGGACCGGCACGCCCGAGACTCTCCGCTGAGCCATGACTTCGGCCACCTCGCTGATGGGCGTCTTCCTCAGGACGGTTACCACTTCAGCCGCCATCACCTCCCCGACCCCCACCGAACGACTGAGGCGTCGGAGAGCATGCTGATAGGCTTTCAGGTAGACTTCCTTGAAATCACCCGGAGTGATGTCCAAGTACCCGGGGATTTCGGACATGGCCTCGTAGATATCCTTATCGGATATGTCAACCGGTACGCAGACATCGATGTCCCGTTTCGTCATCTCGGCCTCCGACGGATACGGATCGTCCGCCTCGTGTTGCGTGCTCGTCGCGACCACTCGTCTTGCCGTTACCACATGTTGGGCGTCCCCTGCACGATCGCCGGCCTCCCCAGACTGCCGGCAATCCTCGGCAAGAGCCTTGACTTGAGTCAATAGCCGCGGTTCTTTTTGCGTGAACTCGGGGGACCAGCGTGTGTGGCGATTTCCACGAGACGTCAGCGAACCGAAGAACCAGACTGTGAGCCGACAACCGCTCTCGACACCATGACGCGCGTGCCGCCTCCTCTCGGTCAAGCCTTGCCTGCTCGGGATGATTAAGGACCTCGTCGACATCTCTCACCGGGAAATCCTTCCCGTTCTTTTCCGGGCCGGCGGAGAGGTGCGTTGCCGGGGAACGATCCGCCGCAGTTCACGGATTCCAAGACAGGGACGTGCGATATGCGGAGAAATCACGGCGCGGCGGGCGACTCGTCCGATCGCGCGGGCACCTGTCCCTCGAATAAGGTAACGATGCCGCCCGTCATGTGCCCATACTTCCGATTGATGTACCCCGCCTCTTTGAGTACCGCAAGGATGTCCCCCGGTTCAGGGAAATCAGCCATGGAATCGGTGAGATAACGATACGCGGATTTCGATGACATGACGGCGGTGACCGCGGGCATGACCACTTTGCCGTAGATTCGGAACAGAGGCCCCATGACCGGCCCCATGGGTTCGGTAAGTTCCAGGATGACGAGCAGTCCGCCGGGGCGCACGACGCGACGGATCTCCTTCAGTGCGCGGAGGCGATTCGTGACGTTTCTGATGCAGAACGCGGTGATGGCGCCGTCAAACGTATCGTCTTCGAATCCAAGATCCAGCACGTCGCCCTTCTGCAAGGAGATTGCATGATCCAGCCCGACCTCACGGACCTTTGTCCGGCCCACTTCGAGCATGCCTTGGGAAGGATCGATGCCCACAACAGTGCTTCCCGGGGCCTGCCTCACGATTTCCAATGCCATGTCGCCGGTTCCGCACCCGACGTCCAGATAGGTGCTGCCCAACATGAGCGCGAGGCGTGAGACCGCCTTTCTTCTCCAACGAGCATCCAAACCGAACGTGAGCAACCGGTTCGTGCCGTCGTAGTACCTGGCGATCCGGTCGAACATGCTCCGGTTCTCTTCTGCGGATATGAGGCTGTCCCGAACTTTGGGCGGTTCAACGGGATCGGGCATATGCGTCTCCTTGTCCCGAGTCGGATATTCCGGTTCACTTCACGATACCTGAAAACGACGCGATACAACAGAGTCGCCGTCGTCTTTTTCATCTGTTGCGGCATTGTCGGCGGGGTTGGGATTCCCAAGAGTGGGGCAGGGGGCTCGCCTCCAAAAGGAGCACGCCGGTCCCACAGTGGGTAGGGGATTCCCGGATCAAGATCCCGCGGGACGCGGGAAGGACAGGCGTTCCGAGGCGGAGCCTGGGAACGAGAAGGAGGAAGGCTGGGCAGGCACGTGCCTGCCCGGCAGGCAGTTTATTACGGATGAAACGTGTCTCACCCGGCTTGCGCAGCGTCCGCGGAAGACCAGACCGCGTCGTCGGTGTCGGGAATCAATGTGAGGACCGTCAGCGCGACGGCCTCGACCTTTCGATAGACGTCCTGAGGCGTACGCCGCTCACCGTTCACCGTGAGGAGATCTTCTACCTTGATGCCGAAATGTCTCTCGTTTTCCAACAGGTAGGGGTGTATCAGGTCCCAGTCTTCGACGGAAAGATCGGCAAAGCGCCCGCCGTTCAGTTGCTCTTCAACGAGGGCCCGGCCGGGGTCCCGGACGTACAGGGCTCCGCCCGAAGCCAGAGAAAAGAGGTTTGAACCGGGGTAGGGGCGCTCCAGGAATTCAATGGCCCCGTCTTCGTTCATTGTTAAGGCGTTGAGAACGACAAAGCCGCCGCCGTTAAGCGGATCTCCCGCCATAAAGCTCTCGGCAAGGAAGTCCAGAGCCGTCCCGTTGATCACTACCCTGGGACGACCCGCTGCATTGATCAAAGGACGGCCGGCGGCATTCCCCAGCACAAAGGTCGAACCGCCCTTTGCACCATACATGAAGCATTGGCCCACGTCACCGTGGATCACCAACGTGCCGCGCTTCATGATCTGGCCGATCTGATCTTGAGCATTACCGTGAATATGCAGATCCATTCCGTCAATGCCGCTTGCCGTGTAGTCGCCCGACGAACCGTAAAGATCGATCCTGACCCCGTCGGTGAAAGCTCCGAAACCGCACCCCTCGAATCGCTGTCCCCGGAGATCGAAGACCAGGAACTTCTTCCAGCCGAGTCTAAACGCGTCCGACATCATTACCGCGTCGCATTCGTCTCCTTCCGGGTCGAAATCCGCCGCGTCTATTACCAATGTGGTTTCAATGGCGATGGGAGGACGCAGGTTCTTCCGGGTCTCACTTGACACTCTGCTGTAATGGGCAATGTCGATCGCTTCAGTAATGGAAGGAATCGAGCGGAGCACCCCGTTGAGTTCGTCCGCAAGAATCTGTAGTAATGCCGAACGTTTTTTGCCTCCGAGGGGAATTCTCCGATCCAACAGCAGGGTGAATCCGCCGATGACCGTGTCCAGGTACTGCCTGTCGGAACGGGCTTTGGCTGCGACAGCTCCGAGGACGAACCTCAGCGTGTTGTAATCCCACTCCGCGGCCTGTTCTTTCACGAGGTCGAAGAGGGCCTTCGGGTCCTTGTCGTTCAGCGCCTTCACGACAATCGGTTCGATGGTCTGCTTGTAACCGTCCGGTCTCTTCACCTGGATCGAGACGTCCAACGGTTGACGGGGCTCCACGACCACTTCGCGGCCGAACTTGTCGTAACAGGCGAGCGATCGGCCGCCATCGCCGTCGGGTGTCAGGTTGAACATGAATGCCCCTCCGTCGGAGGAACTTCCGCCCCGGGCATTCCAGTACTTGTCGGCAACCGTGCCGAATCGAGGGTCCTCGGCCGCGAGGGAGCGCAATGTGGCATCGATGGCCTGTTTTTCCGAGCAGATGAGACCGACTTGAGCCTCGCCGTCATACAAAGAGAACACTTGAGGTCTCAGCATCGACGTGTCCGTTATGCCGAGCAGCTGATACGTGTTCTGCTCCGGGATGTTGCGGGCGATGATAAAGAACCACGGGCCGTCGGGCGAGGCATGGATGTGGGTCGACTGAACTATGTCGTAGAGCTCCTGTTTGTCCGAAGGGAGCAGATCGAAGTCCAGTTCACCCGTGGGAGCCAGAGCCTCGATGATCACTTCCAGCGGATAACCGTACACTCGGTTCCACAAATCGAACAGCAGGACGCTCACCTCGGTGTCGGTCATGAACTGGGGATGCAACCCCCGCTGTTTGAGATAATCACAGGTTGCGGAGTAGTTTGCAAAGTCTCCGTTGTGTACAAGCGCTTCATTGAGACCGACAAACGGATGCGCTCCTCCCGGATGCCACACTCGACCGCGAGTCGGATAGCGCTGATGCGCGACCCACACATGGGCCGTGAACTCTTCAAGCTTATAGTACCGGACCACGTTCTCCGCGTAACCCACGATCTTGAGGATCATCATGTTGCGTCCGTGGGACATGACGAAAGCCTGTTTTTCTCCGAGCGAGCTGTAAAATCTCTTGTTGAGCATCGTGGAGTTTCGGCTCACGAATTCGTCCTCCGCCCAGCGGTCCGGCATGCCTTGCAAACCGTTGTCTTCCTTGAACCGCGTGAGGACTTGGGGTTTGACGCGGATGAACGCTCGCCAGATATCCGGAGGCTTGACCTCCAGTCCCTCGAGATCTCGATAATCGGGAATATGGTCCAGTATTTCTTCTTTGGCCACATCGAAGAACGGCATCACCAGATCCTGTTTGACCGTTTCCAGGCTCCTGGGGTTCAACAGTGCGAGGTTGAGCAAGTAGTGGGAATCCAGGGTCTCCTGCGTCACGCCCAACAATTCCGCGTTTAGGCCCACCGCGGCGATGCCCCCTCCCTTTCCGTTACCTCGATTGTGCATGCGGACCGAAGGTTCGAAGATGTGCCTGCCGGCAACGGGTATGCTTGACGCAAATCCTGTTACGCCACAGCCGCCTTCGTCTTCTCGCTTGATGTTGGAAGAGAATTCGGTTCCGCCCATCCGTTCAACGCGTGAAGCAAGAATCCGTTCCGCATATGCTCCTCTATATGTCATGGTTCCAACCTCACTTCCCAACCGTTCGGATGTCGTCGTCCGGGACGTCCGAGCAGTAATCGAGATGAGCGAGGACGTCGGTTCGCCCCACCAGTTCCCGAATACTCTTTATTCCTAATAGGTACAGAATCTCTCGCAGCTGGTCGCGCCAGCATGAGAGCATATTGATGATTCTCTGTGAGCCCCACTTGAGGTCCATGAGACCCACGAGCTCCAGATCCGTCGTGGCAATGCCCCTGGCACAACCTCTGCCGCTCTCGCAGTTGTGACACCGGATGCATTCCAGGGCGACCAGATCCGAGGTTCCCGTGACTACTCCGTCCGCGCCGAGCGCTATGGCCTTGATCACATCGTAGGCCGTGCGAACGCCTCCCGACGCGATGAGGGTAATGTGGTTCCTCACTCCCTCAGCCACCAGGAAATTGTGAACCTTGGGAATGGCATACTCGAGAGGCATGGCGATGTTCTTCTTGGCCACGTCCGGCGCGGCACCGGTACCGCCGTACGATCCGTCGATATGGATAATATGCGCACCTGCGTAGTACGAACCGACCGCGACCATGTCCACGTCGGTGGGAGTGGACACCTTGACCGATACCAGCCCTCGAGGATTGATCGCCTTGATCCAATCCACATGTTTCTTGTGGTCTTCAACCGAGTACACCGAATGAAAGGGGAACGGACTGAACAGGGACGAGCCCGGCACGGTTTCTCGAATGCGAGCCACCGCGGGGGTCACCTTGGGTCCGAGAAGATGGCCTCCCAATCCCGGCTTCGCTCCTTGAGCATACTTGAATTCAATGATCTTGACCCGCTGTATGGTTTCCTCTCTCACGCCGAAGAGTCCGGTTGCCACCTGCGTGATGATATAGTCGTCGAAGGGGAACAGCGCCTCGGGATATCCCCCTTCTCCCGTGCACGTAAACGAACCCCACGCAGCGAAGGCTTTGATCCGGCTCAGCATGGTAATCTGGCTGATGGACCCGAAGGACATGCCGCCGCCGTACACGGGGATGGGTATATCAATCTGGTGCCGGCCGGCGTCCCGCTTGTTGAGTCTGATCGACGTGTCGATTTCGTCCTTTTCCAGAGAGGGCCGAGGCGGTCTCTTGGGAAACAGGAGCCGCAACTTGTCGAAGCCGCCGTTGGTATCGCCGATTCTGTATTCCAGGTCGTTCTCCGGCAGTTTGCCGGTCTCGGCCATATGCCAGGTGCTCATGAGAAGATCCGAAGTCCATCTCCTGTCGCCGAGCGCCTTGCAACTGGGGTTCTCGGCGACCCGGATGGCTTGTTCCGGACAGTTGCGAACACAGCGGTTCGACTTCTTGGAGCATTCTATTCCCAGGCACAGGTGATCTCGGGGGGGAGTAAGCTTTCCGCCTGTGGCCGCGAACACATGTACCGGACATACCACGACGCATTTCAGACAATCATTGCACGCGTCCGAAATCGAGACCGTGTACTTGCCCAAGGCTCGGCCGAATCTCGACGGGGTATCGACCACGACGGCGGGCGGAACCTCGCTCCATACGTTCTTATACGACATTATTGGTCATTCCTTACTGCAGGATTTCATAAGTTCGGTTAAGAATACGACGCCGTACTTGGGAAACGGAGCACTTACTTACGGATTTCTGTCGGCAAAGATGTGGGCAAACGTGTCGCTTTCCAGGTCTTCCATAAACATGACCCGTCCCTGTTCGCCTCTCAGTCTCCGCACCTCCCGGATTCCCATGGCCCCCATCACCTCAAGCAGTTGATTGTGCCAGGCGGCTACGAGATTCACGATTCTCTGAGCACCCCACCGGGAGTCACCCTGTGCCAGGTCGACCGGACATTCTCCTCCGTCGCGGCAGTTCCTGCAGACTCTACACTCCAGCGCGATGAGCAGCGGGACATCCACCCCCACCAGATTTGCCCCGCACAGAATGGACTTGATTACGTGTTCGGCCATGGCTATTCCGCCGGAACTGATGACGGTGATCTCATCCCGCACACCTTCGTTCATCAATGCGGTGTGGAGTTCCCTTATGACGTCCTTGACATGATACCCGTTCTCCACTCCCGGCTCGTACCCGCGTTCATCGGCCACATAATGGATCGCGTCCGCACCGGCACGGTTGAGTTCCAGAATGCGTCCGATTTGTTCCGCCCGGGAGAGGGCCGGCATCCTGACGGAAACCAGGAGATCGGATCGCGCGGACTTGAGCCTTTCCATTCTCGCGGGAGCGTCTTCCGAATCCGAGATTTCCACCATGTTGAAATTGCGGATCCAACCGGGGTCCCATGGCTCCGTTCCCAGAAACGGGACAAGGTGCGCCGTCATGTCCTCCATCTTCCGAGCCTCGGTCGCCGGGACCACGGCCAGAGTCTGCAACTTCCCGGCCGCGGTTGCCGCAGCTTTCCACACATTGGACGAAAGATTTCCGAACGGAAACAAGTCGAAAACAATGGGAATGGGTATGCGAATACGCGGCTCGGGTTTCGTGAGCAGTCGTCCGCTGGAGTCAAACTCCAGCGCGGTGGGCCGACGCCCTATGTCAACGACGGTCGAGATATATTCTCTGCCGTGAATGCCGTCTCGGGTGGGACGAACGATCTCGCTCATGTCCGTCCACATGGAGTCGAACCCGGGGCCGGAGAACGCTCCCCCGTATCCCGCGCCTGATACCGGGATCTTGCCGGTCCGAGCCTGTTCCCAGTTCATGGAAACCGTTTCGGGGGTGTACACGTCGTCTCCAAGAGCTTCCCATTCGGGGTTCAACGTCTTGTGGATCAGCCGTTTGGGACATCCCTGCACGCACCGGAAACAGTTCATGCACAATTCGTCGATCGTGTCCCCCATGATGTCGATCGAGAAGGTGCGCTCTCGGTACACATTGTAGATGCATTTGTACTTCACGCACTCTGCGCACTTGAGACAGCCTTCTCCCCAGTCCACGATTCCGGATCGACCGATGGCGGGAAACCGATTAGGCGTAGGATGCACGTCGATGTGGTATTTCTTAGGCATTGTCTTGTCCTATGGGAACCATGCCGGATACCGGCACTCCCTGCCTTTCCTGCTTTCCGTCCCGGATCAGACCCGGGGTCTCGTGCCCAGGCCGGCGGCCTCGAGGATTTCCGGAACCTTGTGCTCCCATTCGATTGCCATCAAATGAATTCCTGCTACGCCTTTGATCTCCCGAACCTGTTGGATGGTTTCCACCGCGATCTTGATACCCTCCGCGGCCTGCTTGTCCGACGGAACCCCGGCCACCCGGTCGATCAATTCCTTGGGCACGTCCATGCCTGCAACTTTCGTGGCCATGTACCGCGCCATCCCCGCACTCTTGATCGGGGTTATGCCTGCGAGGATGTACACCTTATCGGTCAACCCCATGTCGTCGGCTTGCCGCATGTATGTACGGAAGCGGTCGATGTTGAAAATGCACTGAGTCTGTATGAAGTCGGCACCGGCATCGATCTTCTTGGCCAAGCGGACCACACGCCATCCCACCGGGTCGGCAAAGGGGTTCGCGGCCGCGCCGATGAACATCTTCGGCGCAACCTGGATGTCCTCGCCGCCAATGATCTTGCTTTCGTCCCGCATGTCACGGACCGTCCTGATCAACTGCATGGAATCAAGGTCGAAGACTCCGACGGCCTCTTTCTGGTTTCCGAAGCACTGGTGATCCCCGGTCAGGCACAACACGTTGCGCAGACCCAACGCATACGCACCGAACAAATCGCTTTGCAGTGCGATTCGATTCCGGTCCCGCGTGACCATCTGAAGAATGGGTTCATGCCCCATGGTCTTCAGTATCGCACTCGCGGCCACGGACGACATCCTGACGATGGCGGTCTGATTGTCGGTCACGTTGACGGCATCGACTCGGTCGAGCAGGTACGAGCCCTTCTCCCGTAACGCGTCCACATCCGAACCTTTTGAGGGCCCGCACTCCGCAGTCACGGCAAAGTGCCCGGCGTTCAACATCTTCTCGAGACGGCTTTCTGTCTTCACGGTTTCTGATCCTCCCTGACTACGCGACGCGGGCCTCCCGAATGTGACGTGGACCAGTCAACAGGGGGCACGTACTCTCTTAGTCTGTCAATCTCTCCCAGTGCCTCGAGTCGCTTCAAAATCATGTCCCAGCCGCACGGAATGTCCGGGTGAACCTCGCATCGGCCGTCCTTCGAACCGCCGCACGGTCCGTTCATGAGTTTCTTGGAACAACGCGTGACAGGGCATACCGCGCCGAAGTATCCGAGCTTGCATTGCCCGCATCCGAGGCAGTTTTCCTGCCAGACCCCTCTCATCTCCGTTTCACCGATGAACAGGGTATCCAGCGCAGGAATGATGGGTTTGTCCGTATACACTCTTGCCAAGGCCTGAACTCCCGCACCGCATCCCAGCGACAGGATCGCGTCGTGTTCAGGGACCTGAGACGCAACGCCTTCGATGAAGTCGTCGACACATTGTCGGTCCAGGCAGGCCTCGGTGATTATACGACTCTTATTCTCTTTCGCATAGCTAAGCCTAATTGCCGCCGCGAGCAACGCGGTCTCTCGCCTTCCGCCCACGGCGCATTCGGCTACACAAGAGTCGCATCCAACGACCAGCACGGATTGGTACCGGTCGATCATCTTCCTGATTTCAGGTATCTCTTTCAGCTCCGCGACTATCACGGATTTCCTCCTTGGTTGGCTGAACCATGCCGGTCGTTCGTACGCATGTGACTCGGAATACCGGCGACGGTATGCGGGAGCCAAGCGACGTGCTACGGTTCATCGGCTCTGCTGAATGTTCGCTGCGGCGGGTACTGTTTCGAAGGACTCCAACGTGCGCGTGAATTCCTCCAGAACGTCATCCAATGCGCCACGGTCCATGGGAGGCAAATGAATGAATTCCAGCCTTTCAGGCTCGATCCCTATTTTTTTCAGCCACACACGAGCATAATCGACCCGCTTGTGAGAGCGCATCGAGCCTTCCAGATACTTGCAGGCCTTTTCCGCGCAGGCGAGTACCAGTGCTCCCCGTGCTCCACCGGCAAGGGTTTGGAGCAGGTGGTGGGCCTCCACTTTTCCGGAGCAGGGAATCGTGACCAGTTTCAGACCGGGCCTCGACCGTTCGAAATCCTTTTGGCGGCCGTCATGAAAAAGCCGCAGGTTGCGGCAGTGATACACTACTATTTTGGTCGGTGTTTTCTCCATAGGTTGTTCAGTGGAACCTTTCGACAAGTATACCGCAACTGTTTATATTGCCATCCCATGCGTACGTATTTCAAGTTCTTTTTACTCCCCGCCGTGAGAAAATCCTCACCCAATATCACAGGGGATTCTCATGCCTCAGTGAATATTGACCAATTGGTTCCACCTGAGCGGTCCGGTTTTTCCGACATATCCGGTGAACTCTGCCTGATTTTTAGTTTAGCTAACAAATGTAGTTTGTCGTTAATCGACGAGCCGGGCCTTTGAAGACCCGGAAATTGAACAGCCGAGCATAGAAAACGCGTCCTGAAGGGATCTTGTAGGGGCGGGTTTTACACCCGCCCGATTCTGGGTGCTCGATTGCGGGCGGGTATAAAACCCGCCCCTACAGAGGTCTGCAGCCCACGATTTGTGTACCCCACTGAGAGCGCCCGGTTCGCGATCTTGGAACAGTTAGCCGTTATGGGGCACCCCGCGTGCCAAGCTCCTGGGCAAGGATCTCGTTCACGCGCGACGGATTGGCTTGTCCCTTGGTGGCTTTCATCACTTGTCCCACGAAGAATCCCATGAGCTTCTTCTTTCCGCCCACGTACTTGCTCACTTCATCAGGGTTGTCGTCCAGGACCTTCCGTATGATTCCCCTCAGCTCCTCGGTGTCGGACACTTGGACCAACCCCTTTTCCTCAATTATTTCAGAAGCGTCGCGACCTGTGGAGCACATGTCCTCGAACACCGTCTTGGCGATCTTGCCGGATACGGTTCCATTGTCGATGAGTTTCAGCAGGTCGGCCAGCTGAGTCGGGGTGACGAGACAGGAGGCGATGCCGTATTCTTCTCCTTTCAATTGCCGCATCAATTCCGTCATGATCCAATTGCTCACGGCTTTGGGGTTGGGAAACAGGTTCACGGTCTCTTCAAAATACTCGGCCAGCTCTTTGGCCGCGGTCAACACCCCGGCGTCATACGCGGGAATGCCGAATTCCTCGATGAATCGTTTCTTCTTCTCCGCAGGCAGTTCGGGAAGCTCATTCCGAATCCTTTCCACCAGCTGCGGCTCCACGCGGAGGGGAAGGAGATCCGGATCGGGAAAATATCGGTAGTCGTGGGCCTGCTCTTTGCTTCTCATGGAAGCGGTTCTTCCGGTTGAAGGGTCGAACAGACGAGTTTCCTGAACAACCGTGCCTCCCGCGGAAAGCACCTCTTGCTGCCGCTCTATCTCGTACTGAAGGCCCTTTTGTACATATCGAAACGAGTTCATATTCTTGAGTTCGGCCTTGACTCCCAAGGCCTCGGCGCCCTTCGGTCTGATGGACACGTTGGCGTCGCACCTGAAGCTTCCCTCTTCCATGTTGCCGTCGCAAATCCCGAGGTAAACGAGCATGGATCGCAGAACTCGCAGGTATGCACCGGCTTCCTCGGGGGTGCGTATCTCGGGTTCGGACACGATCTCGATGAGTGGTACGCCGGTTCGATTGAGATCCACGTACGACACGGGTCTTGTCTCATCGTGAATGAGTTTGCCGGCATCCTCTTCCATATGGATACGGGTGATACCGATCCTTCTCTTCACGTTTTCCGTTTCGATCTCAACCCAGCCGTGCTCGGAAACCGGCAGCTCGTACTGAGAGATCTGATAGTTCTTGGGAAGATCGGGATAGTAGTAGTTCTTCCTGGCGAACCTGCTGAATTCGTTGATCGTACAATGACAGGCCAGGGCCATCCGAATGGTGTATTCCAGGGCCTTGCGGTTGAACACGGGGAGCACGCCCGGCATTCCTTGACAGACCGGGCAGGTATTCATGTTGGGTTCCGCGCCGAACCGTGTCGAACATCCGCAGAATGCCTTGGAATCCGTCAGCAGTTGTGCGTGAACCTCGAGCCCGATAACAGCCTCATATTCCATGGCAATATCCTATAGTGAAGGTCTCTTGAGGTGATGGTCGGTTTCATTCTGGTACGCCGAGCTCAATTGGATGAGCCTCCCTTCCTCGAAGTGGGGAGCAATGAGCTGCACGCCGATCGGAAGCCCGTCTTTGGAAAAGCCCGCCGGCAGAGAGATACCGGGCAATCCCGCCATGTTGACCGGAATGGTGAAGACGTCCGTGAGATACATCTGGATGGGGTCGTCGATCTTCTCACCGATCCTGAACGCGGGTGACGGTCCCGTGGGGCAGAATACCGCGTCACAGGTCTCGAAAGCCTTCTTGAAATCTTGAGTGATCAGGGTCCTCACCTTGGCTGCCTTGAGATAGTACGCATCGTAGTACCCTGATGACAGCGCGTATGTTCCCAGCATGATTCGTCGTTTCACTTCCGGTCCGAATCCCTCGGCACGCGTGCGGCAATACATGTCGATCATGCCCTCGAACTGCTCCGCTCGATGCCCGTATTTCACCCCGTCGTATCGGGCCAGGTTGGATGACGCTTCGCTGGGGGCGATGACATAGTATGCCGCGATACCGTAGTCCAGGTGCGGCAGAGACAAATCGACGAACGTAACGCCGAGTCGCTCGAACGTGCTCTTGGCATCGTCGATCACTCGGGCCACATCCGGATGATCGAGCTTCTCAAAGAATTCGCGAGGCATTCCAATCGTCATGCCCTTAACGGGTTTGTCCAGGAAGGTCGTGAAATCCGGAAACTCGGTGGGGACCGAGGTCGAGTCCCGCACATCATGGCCGCAGATCAGGTTCAGCACCAATGCTATGTCCCGTGCATCCCGCGCGACGGGACCTATCTGATCCAGACTGGACGCGTACGCCACCAGCCCGTAGCGCGATACCGCGCCGTACGTGGGCTTTATCCCGGTGACGCCGCAGAAGGACGCCGGCAGTCGGATGGACCCGCCGGTGTCGGACCCCAGAGCCGTGGGTGCTTCGCTTGCCGCGACGGCCGCGACGCTTCCCCCGCTGGAACCGCCCGCGATCATGTCGGGATTCCAGGGATTGTGCGTCACGCCAAAACATGACGTCTCCGTGGAAGAGCCCATTGCGAATTCGTCCATGTTGGGCTTTCCCAGGATCACCATGCCTTCTTCTTTCAGCAGGCGGACAACAGTTGCATCGTACGGAGGCACGAAGTCGGCCAGGATACGGGAACCACACGTGGTCTTGTACCCTTTGACGCACATGTTGTCCTTTACTGCAATGGGTATGCCGGTCAAAGGCTTCACGTCGCCCGAGGAGATCCGTTGGTCCGCTTCCTCCGCCATCTCTAGGGCGAGTTTCGGAGTGACGGTGATGAAGGCCTTGACCTTGTCTTCAACCTTTTCGATGCGATCCAGAAACGACCGCGTGATCTCCGTTGAGCTTGCTTTCCCTTGTCTCAGAAACCGAGCAAGTTCCGCGGCCGTCAGTTCGTAGAGATCGGTCACCGTTTCATCCCTTCTGAGTTTGCCCCGAGTAGGGCAGGGCTGTTCATAATCTCATCGGCCAGGGCGCCGAACCCCGACGTGCGGACGCGCACCTCCGGCGATCCGAACGATGACGGGTCCGTCCCGTGACGGATATCCTCACTCGATAACCTTGGGGACCTTGAACGCTGTTCCCCATCTCGCCGGCGCATTCGCAAGTGCTTCATCCGCGGGGAGGGAAGGCGTGACTTCGTCCTCCCTCAACGGCGTATAGAGTTCCACCGGGCCCGCCATCGGCTCGACGTCATCCGTCGGGACCTCGGCGAGCATGTCCATGTACTTCAAGATGTCGTCAAGTTGGGCGAGGTACTTTTCCTTCTCGTCGGGGGTCAGCGCAAGCCGACCGAGGAGGGCTACGTAGTCCACTTCCTCCTGAGTAATCTTCATGTTCACCCCTCGGTGTTCGGGCTGATTCGTCCGGAGTCCGGTTCAGTCGGACACAGCGAAGGCCACAGGTTACCGCCGGCCGGAACGGGTGTCAAGATCCGAGCCGCGGCCTCGGTCGCGGAGAGTGAATGATTTCACCGCAATTCAGGTCGTGCTTAGTACGGCGTTTG
>JAVHLK010000066.1 GCA_031082285.1 Desulfomonilaceae bacterium | reverse complement strand
TCGCAAAGACATGGTAAAGGTTGTCATTGCGAGCAAAGCGAAGCAATCTCAGCTCACCGGAATCCGCGACCGAATCTAGGAAACGGAGCACTAAGGAAAACAATCTTATGTGTCCGTTTCTAAGGGCGAGTCCCCTCGTATGTCGCGATCGGCAATCCCGCTCTCCTGGGATCGCCGATCGCTCCAGGCGGCACGGCTTAATCCTATGATCGTCCTCTCTTCCTCTTGTGCCGATGTGGGACCTTTACTCAGTTCAAGAGGACTGTGATAGTCCGTTGTGACCGCGAGTTCATGAAAGTTTACGCGAACACGGTCATCAAGCAGCCGCCAACTGAGACCTCAAGTAATTGCCTTTGAGCTTTTCCAGTGCGGATCTCTCTATCTGGCGCGCCCGCTCCCTTGTAATTCCGAAGTGCTTGCCGAGTTCTTTCAGCGTCACGGGGTCTTCCGAAAGGACGCGTTTCTCAACGATGTACTTTTCTCGGGCGTTGAGCGTTTTCAGCGCGCCGTCCGCCCAGACCTTGAGGTCAAGACGCTCCTGTGCTTCGCTCAGTATCTGCTCCTGATCCGGAGAATAATCGCGCAACGTGTCGGCAAAGGAGTCGCGCGATCTGTCGCCGATCAAATCATCCAGAGATAGGTCATGGGCCTTCAGACGTGCCGCCATGTCGATTACTTCGTCCGTGCTGACATTAATCTTCCCGGCAAGGTTAGTCACGTTCTTCATATGATCGTCGGCATCCTGAAATTCCGGCAGATCCGATATCCGATAAAATAACTTTCGTTGGGCTTGAGTCGTTCCAATCTTGACCAACGACCAGGACCGAATGATGAAGTTCTGAATGTACGCCTTGATCCACCATATGGCATAGGAGATCAAGCGGTATCCGCGGTCGGGATCGAATCTCTCCACTGCCTTCATGAGACCGATATTTCCCTCCTGTATCAGGTCCATCAACTTCACGCCATAGTTTCTGTATCCCAAAGCCACCTTGATCACGAACCGCAAGTTTGAAGTCACCAGTTTTTGACCTGCTTCCAAGTCTTCCTCGTCACGATACCTAATTGCCAGACGCTGTTCCTCACTGCGGCTCAGGACCGGATAGTTCTCAATTTGGGCTAGATATATCCGAAGTCCGTCCGTCTCGATAGGTTCACTCATGTTTTCACCTCCCGCCTGTGAAACTCTGTCCGCTAAACCTTTTGATGCGCGTGACGCAAAAAGGTTTCAGTACGAGCCCATCGGGAATCCGGAAATCTCGTCGGGAAGAAGCTGTGGTTCTTGGGCAATTGAATTTCGGGAACAACCGGGAAATCGGTTGAACAGTGAGCCGGCCGAAATCATCTCGAGTTGTGATAAGATTCAAATTGAGTGCCGGTGCCGGTGAGGATTCGCAACGCCTGGTTCAACGGCTCAGATTCGCTAATATTAACGGCAAGTTTGGTGGGAAGCGAACATGTTTCTTGACAAGTTGTGGCTAAGGATCCGAGGAGAACTGCTCACGTTGAGGGAGGACTTTTCGACCAGTGAGGACATCCGGGAGCGGGCTGCAAATCTCCTGAGCAAACTGGAGAAGCGCATAGCCGGCGAGGAAGTGGATGACCACGGCAGGCCCCGAGACGTATCATCACCCCTTTCCCGGTACGACGCCTCCACCGTAGGGCCCTCGGATCCCCCCTCGCTTGAAGACCTCAAGCGGGAATGGGACGACATCAGCAAGCAACGCCGCGGGACATCCGGCGACTCCGAAGAAGCCGATTCGCCTCCTCCCAACCCGCGGGAACTGGGTTAGTGTAGCCCGGTCTCGGGCACATCGCACGGATCGCGGACCACACACAATGTGTCGGCATGAGCCTCGGCCCGTACCCGCAGAGACAAGCTTGCGGCCGTGAGTCTCCGCACTCGACGAACGTTACGTGCGACGAGGCCGAAGCTATTCCTCCGAAGACGATTCTTGAGACATTTTGCCGGCCTCTTCCGCGGCCGCCTCGAATTCCTTGATCCCGCGGGACAACTCCTCCAACCGCGTATCAACGAGATAGTTGATGGTGCCTTCCGGGTAATTACCTTCATCGTCGGGGGTTCCCGCAGGCATGCCGGTCAGAAGCTCTATTCCTTCGTCGACGTGATCCACGGCCCAGACATGGAAATTGCCTTTCTTGACCTCTTCGATAACCTCAGGTTCCAGCATCAAGTCTTGCACATTCCTTTGAGGGATCATGACGCCCTGACGTCCCGTAAGCCCTCCATCCCGGCAGACCTTGAAAAAGCCTTCGATCTTCTGGTTGACTCCTCCGATGGGCTGAATCTGGCCGTGCTGATTCACGCTGCCGGTAACCGCTATGCCCTGGTCGATGGGTATGTTCGAAAGCGAACTCATGAGAGCATACAATTCCGTGGATGACGCGGAATCGCCATCGACCCCGGAATAGGACTGCTCGAAGGTTATGCTTGCCGTCAGATTCAGAGGTTTGTCTTGAGCGAACCGATCCCGCAGGAAACCCGAGAGTATGAGAACACCCTTGTCAAAGCTGTGACCGGAAAGCTCGGCCTCCTTCTCGATGTTGATGATGCCTGACTTCCCCATGCTGGTTTTCACCGTGATTCTCGACGGACGACCAAAGGAAAACTCAGGGAAGCTATAGACGCTCAACCCATTGATCTGACCGACACGAGTGCCGTCGGTATCGATCATGAGAATGCCGTCGCCTATGAACTCGTGAATCTTATCTTCGATCATGTTGACCCGCTCGATCCGGTCCGCATTTGCCCGAAATACGTGGTCTGCGGATATGGACGTCCATTCCTCTTCGCGGGCGATGAAGTCGGCTTCTCGTACGAGATCTTCGATTCGCTCAAACTGCGTGGTGATCTTCTTCTTACGGCCGCCCCAGCGAATCGCCAGCCCCACGGCGGCCTCCATGCCTGACGCATCGAAACTCAACAGAGCCTCTCGAGCGCAGAGGCGGTTAATGAAAGACCTGAGTTTGCCGATGTTGTCGTCCGTGTTGGACATTGTCGAGTCGAAGTCCGCCTTGAACTTGAAGATCTTCCGGAAATCTTCGTCGTACCAATGGAGCAGCTCATAGATCTCTGCATCTCCGATGATCAAGACTTTGAGTTTGATGGGGATCTTTTCCGGCTTCAGAGCCGAGGCAAAGAAGAACCCAAACGGGTCCGACTGGATTTCCAGACTCTGGTTTCGAAGGCTTCTCTTCAAGGACTGCCAAACGCCCGGTTCCATAAGGAAATCCCGGGCATTCAGAACGAGGAATCCACCGTTGGCCTTAAGTAAGCTTCCCGCCTTGATGTGACGGTAATCGGAAGTCCAGAGGCCCTGTCGGTCCATGACGCGTTCGACGGTTCCGAACAGGTTGCGAAATGTAGGGGTGGTTTCGATGACCACCGGCGGCTTATCGGTTTCCGAATTGTCGATCAGCACGTTGACTTCATAGTCTTTGAGCTGAGACGGGTCGGGAGGCACGAGCATCGGCTGTGCCTGTCCCTCGCCGGGCTGAGGAGATGCAATCAGTTTTGGTCTGAACCGGTCGAGGTGGCTCATGATGTCCTCCTCGACCTCCTGCAGGTACGCCTGAATCTCGGGTGTGTCATACTGCTCGGCAAGAGGCGCCAACACATCCCTCAGCAGCGGTTCTATCCACTCCTTCGCCAATTTTTCGAGGTCTTCCTGAATGGTCTTGTCGATGTCGCGAGCTGCTTTGAAGATCTTCTCCATCTCCAGGGACAGTTCTTTGTACTTCTCCTTTATTCTCTCCAGCTCCTGCTCCGAGAACTTGCCTTCTTCCACCAGAGACTCGAGCTGCTCGATCTTCATGGCGTTGCCCACCACTACCGGAGCCAAATCCGGCCGAGTGAACGGTCCCACCTGAACCTGCACCATCATGAAGTTCTCAGCTTGAACCTTGTTCTCAAAATTCTTGAAGAGAGCCTTTTGGGCCCCCATATGGCGGTTGACGATCTCATTCCTGGCCGTCTGAAACTCTTCGCTCTCAAAGATCGCGGGTATCTTCTTCTTCAGCGATCCGATCAAATCGTTCATCTGTTTCTTGAACGAGTTTCCTTTTCCGGCTTCCAGAAGGATAAGCCTTGGTTGGTCCGGGTTCTTGAAGTTGTTGACATAACAGATGTCAAGAGGAACGGGGCCTCCGACGTTAAACTCCTCAAGGAGCCGTTTGACCGTTGCCGTTCTGCCGGTGCCGTTCGCTCCGGCCACAAAGATGTCGTATCCGGAGCCACCCATCGAAAGGCCGCGGCGGATGGCCTTCACCGCTCTTTCCTGGCCGATAATCTGCTCCTGACCATCTACTTCCGCGGTACCGGCTTCCGCCAAAGCTCCCGAGGGCGGCATCCACGTCAAGTCCTCCCAACGCAATCGCAGCTTCTCTCTCAATTCACTCATGGTTCAACATCCTGTCGGTGAGAGTCAGGGTACGGTCACCCGACTTCTTTCTCGGGGCCGGCCTTCGGAAACACTCGAAGGAATCTTCACGACACGTTTGGCCGGCCGGGAATTTCGAATCGTCTCTGTTACAGTTTAAGCAACTCCTTGATGTCGCTCTTGTTCCAGGGGAAATGCGGGTCCTTGGCCTCCCAGAGGATATCCAGAATCTCATCCTCTTCCAACAGACCCTTTTCCCTTAATAGCTTAATCACTCCAACTAAGGTCTTGCCCACATTGAATCCAAAGTAGTCATTGTCCATGTCGGGCTCCGCGCAAGGGGGAGTCAACGGCTCAGGCCGTGGACCTGATTTAGAAACTCTCTGAGGACGGCCAGTTCGTCCGCCTGAACGTCGATAAAACCCACGGCCACGATGAAGCAGTGGCCTTCGGTTGTCGATCGCCTTTCATAATAGTCTACCTGGCCGAGGACTTCGATCTCTCCGAGTTTCTTTCCTAAATCCAGGCTGATTTCCAGAGAATTGCGTCCGAAGGAAGACTCCGTAAAAGAGAGATGAAATCCGTCCAGGTTCATGGAGACGGTCTCGAACGTCAGACCCACCAGGTTCACCGATCGTGTGGTAGCTCTTTGCTCGGCCGATTTGAGGGAGGGGTCCGTGCCGTGAACAATCTTGTAGCGGAAAGGCACTCGGACCTCGGCGGTCATGGTTGCAGAAAGGTGTGGGCTTACTTTTTCGCTCATGGGCTTACCAGCCTTATTTAAACGCTTGAATCCCCGAATCGGTTCTCACTGGAGCTCGGAGACAAAGTTTCCGCACCCAAGAAATGACTCCCGGCAATTCAGATCGTTCCGGGAAGTTCATCTGCTCGTCACGTTCGGTCATGTGATCGGACCGAACCAATGTGCCGATGTCACTGCAGCATTACAGTCGGCGGCGGCCTTCCTCCATTCCCGGTGTAATGCCGGCGGGACATCTGCCTATTGACGGATCGGTCGCCTCAATCCTCCCTGATGGTCCCGAACAGAATCCCGTCCACAATCTCGACGATCGTGTGACCGATGAGAAGATGTACTTCCTGGATGCGGGGGGTGGGGGCCCCGTGAACATCCAGGTAATAACGACACTCGTCTTTCATCGGACTTTGCGGGGGTCCGCCGATCCCTATGGTTATCAGCCCCAACTGACGGGCTGCATGAAGACCTCGTATCACATTACGGGAGGCCCCGGAAGTGCTGATTCCAATTGCGGCATCGCCATTCTTGCCGATGGCCTTGACCTGCTTCTCAAAAATCTGGTCGTAACTGAAATCGTTCGCAATCGAGGTCAGCACCGAGGAATCGGTCGTCAATGCGATTGCCGGAAGCGGCGGCCTGTCGATGAGGTACCGGTTCACGAACTCCGCGGCAATATGTTGAGCATCGGCGGCCGATCCTCCGTTACCGAAGAGAAGTATTTTGTTTCCTCTACCCAGAATTCCCGCGATGCTTCGGATTATCTCTTCAAGGACGTGGAGATTCTCTGTAATGAAGCGCTCCTGCATCTTCATGCTCAGTTTGAAAATTTCCAGGACATCGCTTTTCAAGACATTTCCTCTCAGGCCGGCAGGTTGCCGTCGACCTCAAACACTCTGAATTCTTATTATCATATTAAGCCCGAATTATGAATGCGTAATTGCAACACCTTCTCCTGTTCCCCCGTGCATGAAAAAAATGGCTGGCCTATGACCCGCTTGCCCTGCTAAATTAGAGATGAACCAGAGGCGCGGGTCCAATGAAAGTCTCCTGTATGGGGTTGAGTTGCTTCGGGCCGCGTGCGGGGACCCGAGGTGATGAGTCTCTCCCCAATTGTTGGCCCGGTTCAGCAGGGTGTTCACATCCCGTCTCCGAGTCGAAGCACCCGAGCACCCGACGGCGTGGAAGGGCTATCATGCGGCGTTGTGCTTTGGCCGTCACGATCGTTGGTTTCACGGGTGCATTGACTTCGGGGGTTGATTCGATATCGTAAGACGAAGATAATGACGGAGAACGCATGTGCGGTCGGTCATGCGTTATGCGCGCCAAAGTAGCGGTTATTCATGAACTTTCAGAAGAACGAAATAATTGACTATTACGATAGTCGTCGAATTTCATGCGGTCTCGTTTTGGATGTCGAGGACAAGCGCTTGCGGGTACTGAGCGATCAGGGGAAGGAAGCGAAGGTATCGACCGGCAGAGTGTTGACGACCGGCAGAGACCCTGAGTTTCCCTTTTCGGGTAGTCGGGACAAACAGGTGGACAGGCTCAGGGAAATCTCAGACCAGAGGGATGAGATCAAGAAGACGATCGACCTTAAGGAACTCTGGGAAGTCGTGGGTCCCGAAACGGGAAAGATAGATCTCGAGGATCTTACGGAACTGTTGTTCGGTCGAAATCAGAGTGCGGACAAGGAAGCCTCCCTGCTGCGGGCGATATTCGAGGACAGACTCTATTTCAGGATTCGCCCCGACGGGATCGAAGTGCCGTTGCCGGAGCGCGTCGAGCAAGCTCTTCTTCAGAGGCGGAGAGAGATGGAACGCGGCGAGTTTATTGCTCGCTCCGCCCAGTATCTTGCGGGACTGAAGAACTCCCGGGAGGCTCCGGCCGACAGCCCGCCGGAGGATCTTATTTCCAAACTGGAAGAGGCCGCGTTAAAGGGGACGGACTGGATTACCGCAAAGGCGGTCAAGGAAATTTTCTCACAGGCGGGATTAACTCCTGAATGGAACCCGTTCCGTGTGCTGGTCAAGCTGGGTGTCTGGTCAAAGGACGAAAATGTACGCCTCAGGGCGGAAGGCGTCCCTGTGGCGTTCAGCGCCGAGACGGCCGATCATGCGGCTCGGGCAGCTCAAAAGAGCCTCTCGACGGGCTTGACGGATCTCTCGGACGCGGAATCGATTACCATAGACGCCACGACCACTCGGGATGTTGACGACGCACTGTCCTTGACCAAAGACGGTGAGGACACCGTGATCGGGATACACATTACCGATGCGGCCCATTTCGTGGAGCACGAGACCCCTCTGGACCATGAGGTTCGAGAGAGAGCAGTTTCAATCTATTTGCCCGATCTGATCATACCAATGATCCCTCCGGTCTTATCGGAGGACGCGGCAAGCCTGGCCGTGGGGAGGCCGCGTCAGGCGCTCAGCGTACTGGCGCGCTTCGGCCCCGATCTGAAACTCAAGGACTATCGGATCGAGTCCACAAAGATTCTCGTACGAGAACGACTCTCGTACGAACAAGCCGACGGCAGAATCGCCGACAAAGAATATCCTGAAGCCGTGATGTTCGCCATTGCCGAGGATCTCCGGCGAACCCGTTCGGCATCCGGAGCGCTGATTTTCAAGGACCCCGAAATCTCGGTGAGAGTTGCCGAAGACGGCTGCATTGAAGTAAACAAACGTGACCGTGAGACACCGTCTCAGATTCTCGTATCGGAACTGATGATCCTGGCGAACAGCCTGTTCGCAACATTCATGAGAGAGAGAGGAATTCCGGGGATTTATCGGAGTCAGCCCCCGCCGGTTGAAAAGATCGAGCTCGACGAAACCTACGATCCGGTACAATCGTATCGATCCAAGAGATTGCTCGCGAGAGGAGATCTTGGTACTATGCCGTCGCCTCACTCGACCCTCGGCCTTGAAGCCTATACTACGGCCACGTCTCCTCTGAGGCGATATCCGGATCTGGTCGTGCAGAGGCAGATAAAAGCCGCTCTTGAGGGGAATTGTCCGCCTTTGGACAGAACCGAAGTGGAGGGAATTCTGACCGAAGTATCCTTCAAACTGGAGAGAGCGGCTTTGCTGGAGCGAGAGCGACAAAGGTACTTCTTGCTCAAGTACTTCGAAGAGAGGAAGAACCAGGAGTTCGAGTCAATCGTGTTGCACAGGTTCCCAAAGTTTCATCTGGTGCAACTTACGGAGTACGGGGTGAACGCGGCGCTGAACAGCACCGGCGGCATGGCCTTGAAACCGTACGATCGAGCGATCGTGCGCATCGAGAAGATCAATCCGCGCGACGACAGGCTGACCCTATCTCTCGTGAAGCTCCTTTAGGCCAATGTCCCAAGACAAGATCGCCATACGAATCGTTCCCACACCCGCCACGCAGGACATTTCACAGTCTCATGTCGCGAGGCTCAGCCGAATTACCAAGCTCTCCGCGGAGAGGGTCAGAGAAAGAATTTCTCAGGGCAAGAGCATCGTCATTGTAACGGCCAAGCACCCGAAAGTGGACGATTTGATAGCTCTCGTTAAGAGTATGGGGTTTTCAGTCACTTCAGGACCGGCCATAAGAACGAAAGAGCAGCCCCATCAACACAAGACCAAGAGCCGCGCTCGCGTCCCCCTTGCCGACGAGTGGAACGTCGGTGACGTCATTGAGAACCTTTACGAAGTCAGGGACATCAAACAGGGCGGCATGGGTGCGGTATACATCGTGCGCCATCGAAGATGGAACGCCATGATGGCGGTCAAGTCTCTTCTGAAGAGGCTTCGCGAGAACGAGGAAGATAGGGCGTTGTTCATCAAAGAGGCTGAGACGTGGATCGACATCGGGTTCCACCCGAATATTGCGTCATGTTATTACGTGAGGAATATCAACGACAGCCCACGGATCTTCATTGAGTACGTTGACGGAGGAGCCCTTAACGAGTGGTTGAGCCGTCGTACGAACGTTGACTGGAGGATCGTGATCGATCTCATGGTCCAGGTCTGCGACGGGCTGCATCACGCGCACAGCAAAGGACTGGTTCACAGAGACGTCAAACCGGGCAACTGTATGTTGACGCGGGACGGAATTCTCAAGGTCACCGATTTCGGCCTCACAAAGCGACAATCCGTAGAGGCGACGGCCGAGGCGAGTTCGGACGTCCAGCGTGTGGATAACGTAACCATCGAGCGGGAATCCATAACGGCCGCGGGAATGGGTACACCCGGTTACATGGCCCCGGAAATGTGGATTCCCTATTCGGATGTGGGACCCCAGGCAGACATTTACGCGTTCGGGGTCATGTTTTTCGAGATCTGTTGCGGGAGAAAGCCGTTCATAGTTAAACAGGGCGAGCGCCGCGACAAACTTGCACTGGCTCACGTCAAGAAGCCTCCGCCGAGACCCGCCTCAATCCGTGACGATATACCCGGGAGTCTGGAGAACATAATTCTCAGGTGCCTGGCCAAGAATCCCCGAGACCGATACTCCACCTGCTTGGAGATACGCGAGGAACTGGCCTCTGCATATGAGCGAATCGTAAAGAAAAGGTACAATCGTGAACTGCCGGACGAGGTAAAGCTGCTGTCGGATGCGCTGAACAACCGGGCGGTTTCTCTCATGGACCTGAACCACCGAGACGAAGCGGTACAGGCCTTGCAACGAGCGGTCACCGCGGATCCTCACCATCCGGAGGCGGTTTACAATCTGGGACTTCTCAAATGGTTCGACACGGGTGATGCCGAATGGGAACTCGTGGTGAAGATGGAAGAAGTTGCCAAGACGCCCGAGTATGTGGGTCGTGCATCGGAACTGCTCGCTCGATGCCTCCTCGCAATGGGAGATGCTCCAAGGGCTTTGAAGGCCTGTGAATTATCTCTGTCAAGTGAAGACGCCGGCGAGAGTCTGCTGAAGCCGTATTCCATTGCGCTGATCGGTATTGGCGAAGAAAAGGCCGCGATCTCACGTTTGAAGAACTACCTGGGGGATTTTCCTGATGACGACGAGGCGATCGGCTGGCTCATCGCCGCGCTCGTTCGTACAGGCCTCGAGAATGAGGCACGATCGGTCAAGGCATCCTTGCCGAAGGGATCTGAGATCTCAACGATGACACTTGAAGAGATCACCCGAAGGTTTGTTTTCTCAGGACTCTCAGAAATTCTCACCTTCGTAGGACACAACGGCTGGGTCACGTGCGCAGCCCATTTCCCGGAATCGCCGCGCTTGCTCACCGGCGCACGCGATCGAACGCTCAAGGTGTGGGATACCGCCGGCGGCGAGGAACTCCAGAGTATTATCGTCGTCGGTGAACCCCCCGCTTCATTGTGGATCTCGCCGGACGAACAAACAGTGGCTGTGGCGTCCGCGCGCAGCGGAGTCCCCGTCAAAATGCTTGATCTGGCTTCCGGCCGGTTTGTCGGCAACCTTCAGGCACACGAAGGCATGGTCACCGCGATGGGGTTTTCCCGCGACGGAAGCCACATACTGACTGTGGTCGACAAGGGATTCGTTCGCTTATGGGCGATGGATGGATTCAAGGCCGCGGCCAAGTTTAAGATTCCCGCGCACGCGCATGCGGCGGTGGTTTCCGCCGAGCCTGGAAGCGCTGAGATTGTCTTTGCGGGATTGGATCGAATCGTCAAGAAGGTCAGGTTGCCCGACGCAGAGACCCTCGTGTTCGACCGGGGTCACAACGAACCCATTACCGCGTTGACGGCAACGGAAGGCGGCCGACGCGTCCTGACCAGCGATCGGGACAAGGTGGTCATCGTCTGGGATGGGCACACCGGTAAGGCCGTCAAGGATTTCCGGGCGCACCAGGAGCATGTGACCATGGTGGCCTTGAATCCGGTACGAAACCTCGCGGCAAGTTATGATCCAAAGGCGGGAATTAAGGTGTGGGATATTGTGACGGGCATGGGCCGGCGGACCTTCAATGTGGAGAGCGGTGAGATCCAGTGCCTCCATTTTACTCCGACAGGGGATGGTCTCATCGGAGGCGGCAAAGATATGACCGTGCGGATGTGGGACGTGAGAGGGCGCCAGGTGATGCCCGCTTTTGCCCTGGCCAAGATTCGTCCCGTGAAGAAACAGATGAAGTCCGATCGCAAGTTTAAGGCCATGATGGAGGCATCTCGAACCGCGATAAAGCGAGGAGCTTATGCAACGGCCTATACGCTGGTGCGGGACGCACAGGGGCTTGCGGGTTATGAGCGCTCCGACACGGCGTTGGATATCCTATGGAGCATGAAGGAGCACGGAATCCGTGTCGCACTTCACGGGGGGTGGAAACGCAAGAGCTTTCAGATCCCGTCAGGGGTCATGAGCGTGTCGTTTTCGCCGTCCGCCATAAACTTCCTCACCGCCCAGGCGGACCACACCATCAAAGTGTGGAGCACCAGGACGGGAGAGTGTCTCAAGGTCCTTAGCGGCCACACGAATCTTGTCGCGTCCCTCAGACTGTCGTTGAACGGTCGTGAGGTCGTGTCCGGGAGTGACGACCGATCCGTGCGCGTATGGGATCTCAATTCCGGTCGGAATACCCTGGTGCTGAAAGGCCATACCGGAAGCGTCAGTTGTGTGGCCTATTCCCACGACGGTGAACAAGTGCTCTCAGGGTCATGGGACGGGACCATCAGATTGTGGAACCTTCCCGAAGGTACCCCCATAAGGACCATCAGGGGTCATGAGGACAATATAACGTCGGCACAATTCATCAATAATTCCGAGCATATCGTTTCGGCGGGATTCAGCGGGATCGTAAAGATGTGGGAAGCATCCTCCGGGAGAATACTTAGAGAGCTCAAGGGGCACAAGGAGCAGATCACCTGTTTGAGTACCTCTCCCGACGGAACTCTCCTTCTCAGCGGTTCAATGGATGGAACCGTACGGGTGTGGGACGTTCGCAGAGGCACTTGCATAAAGACCGTCAGTGTGAATGAAACGGGTGTCCGGGACGCGGCTTTTTCGCCGGACCAACGATTTTTCGTTACCGGAGGAAGCGACTGTGCAGTCGGGGTTTGGAGCGTGGAAACCGGGGAGTCGCATAGAGAGTTTCAAGGACACAGTCGTGAAATCACTTCAACGCAGTTCTCCACGGATGGTCGTTTTATCATCAGCTCGTCTTCCGATGGTGTCATAATGATATGGGAGTTGGATTGGGATTGGCAGTTCGGGGACAAGAGGAGCGGTGCAAGATTTGACGACGCGTGATTGCGGTTAGGCGGCACTGAAATGTACCTGCAGAAGAAAGAGAAGATGCTTCAGTCCCTCCCATGTCTCGAGGAGGAACTGTCAAGAGTTCTGAGGAATCGAAAGAAAACGGTTCTCCCCGTGGACGGGATGATAGAAGCCGCGGTTCTGATACCGCTCTACGCAAAGAACGGGCGGATTCACGTGTTGCTGACCAAGAGGTCCGAGATGGTGGAGCATCACCGAGGGGAGATCTCTTTTCCAGGCGGAAAGCTGGATCCCGAGGATCCGGACCTGCTGACCTGCGCGCTTCGGGAGGCCGATGAAGAAGTGGGTATCGCGGCCGAAGATGTTCGAATCATTGGAGAGCTTGACGACTTCTATACCGTGGCGACGAACTTTCTTGTCGTGCCGTTTGTCGGAATCATTCCGTATCCTTACGAGTTCTCCCCATGCTCCCGCGAAATCGCTGATTTGATCGGCGTGCCGTTGGACGTGTTCTTCGATTCGGACCGAAGATCGGAGGAATTGTGGATCATCAAGGGGCAAACCGTAGAGATCGTTTCGTACAAGTGGAAAGGGCACAACATCTGGGGAGCAACGGCAAGAATCATGAAACATTTCGTAGAGATGCTTGAGAACGGCGCATCATGCGCGTATATGGGCGGTTCCCAGGAAGGAACCTGTCGTTAACGCGGTGCGGACTATCGGCTTAGTACATAATATTCCAAATACGGTCACGTATTGCACACCCCGGATGGAGACGGACATCCCGCGCAGAACGCGGGAGTCCCACGAAGATTAACGGGACTTTCGGCATTTTCCCGTAAACCCGGGCCTCCGTGCCCGGAAGTCCGTGTTTCCATGTCTCGGACTCGCCAACGGGACAAGAATGTGCGACGGTATTTGGGAAACGGTGCACTTAGGCTTGCTCCACGCACGCACACAATGGAGGAGAGAATGCACATGGACTTGCCTCACGATTTTCAGGAGTGTGTCAGATTCCACGGCCACCTCTGCCCGGGGCTCGCCATTGGATACGCGGCCGTCAAGGCGGGGATCGAACGCCTGAATCCTCGCCCGTCACCGGATGAAGAGGTCGTGGCTGTTGTGGAAAACGACTCCTGTGCGGTGGATGCCGTGCAAGTACTGCTCGGCTGCACGTTCGGAAAGGGAAACCTCGTATTTCGCGACTGGGGAAAGCAGGTCTTCACTTTCTTCGACAGAGACGGCCGCAGGGCTGTGCGTGTCTCCTTTGTCGGTGAAGTGCCGGGACGTGAACAGAGACACCTGCTCCGTCAGAAAATTGACTCCGGCCTTGCAACCGACGAAGATCACGAAGCCTGGGAAAGACTCCGGTTCGACGTGACCCGAGAGATCATTACGAGGCCGTGGTCCGACTTTTTCGAGGTGCGCGAGGTGCACGTCGATCCTCCGCCAAAGGCCTCGGTGGTCCAAACCGTCGCGTGCGAAATCTGCGGAGAAGCGGTGGCGGAACATCGCCTGGCCCCCCGAAAAGACAAACGAGTCTGCAGAGACTGCGCCGGAGAGCGATAGACTTATGAAAGTTATGGAACACCTGTACGTGTACCTGTGGGACGATCCGAGAGAGAACAACTGCAACAGCATTTTCATAGACGGTAAGACGCCGGTACTAATCGATCCCGGGCATCTCGACAAAGTGAACTTGCTTTTCGACCGAATGAAGGACGACGGAGTTGAACCGGAACGAATCAAAGCGGTTATTTGCACTCACGCGCACCCGGATCATTTCGAGGGGACTCTTGCTTTCAAGGATTCTGCGGTCAGAATAGGCATTTCCAAACGAGAGGAACAGTTTATTGAGGAAGAAGCGCGGCCCATGTACGCTCAGCACGGGATCGCCATGCCGGACTACCGTGTGGACTTCTACTTGAAAGAGGGCGAACTGCACTTAGGAAGACACGAGTTACAGGTATTGGAGACCCCCGGTCACAGTCCCGGCGGCATCTGCCTGTATTGGCCTCGTCACGGAGTCCTCATTTCCGGAGACCTCGTGTTCTCGCGCGGAGTTGGAAGAGTCGACCTTCCGGGCGGAGACGGTGCGGCTTTGAAATCGAGTCTGAATCGCCTGGCCGGCTTACGAGTGGAACTGCTCATACCGGGGCACGGGCCTGCCATACCTGGGGCGGAGCGGGTACGCGGCAACTTTGACTTCGTCAAGGCGGCATATCTCACCCTGTAGCATTGGGCGTTCAAAAAATCGGCACACCCCAGCCGGTTTTTTATACGCAAAAACATCAGTAAATTAGATCAGATACAAATGAGGAGGGACGATGTTCCAAAATTTGAACAAAAACGGACGTGTTTCACGGACGGAGATCACTCGGAATAGATTGAAAGGCGAAGTTTAACTTTGCCGAATAACACTACAAAATTGATTTATGGTTCCCCGGCAAGAAGATGGCACGACAATTGCTCATACTTCAGATCAACGAAAAGAATCTATTCCTCCTACGCCAACTGCAACGACAGTTGGTTTTTTTTTGAAAGACGGGATCCGAATAGGCCACATTCATGATTCTCGGCATTTGGAATAATGCGCGGCATTGTTGGGCCCAGGCAATGTTCGCCTCCTTCCTCGTATTGGCTGCGGGAGCGTTCTCCGCCGTTGAGGGGGAGTCCAAGAGAATGCTCGTCCTGCCGTTTCATGTGGCTGCGGAAGACGATGACAAGGAGCTCCGGTCTTTCGCCGTGCACGTCGACAAGAAGATCAGATCCGTTGTCGACCAACTAGGCGGCGAACTGGAGGTCGCGGATGAAGAGACAACGGCACGACTTCTCAGAGGCCGGTCCGCTCCTTCGACCGATGGGGAAGCTCAAGCCTTGGCCGAAGAGTCAAAGGCCGACTTGGTCGTCTACGGTGTGATCTCTGCAAGGGAAACGCGATACCACATGAGGGGAGTCATGTGGGACATGGGCAGCGGTCGAGTGAGCGTTGCCACGGATCTGAAGGTGGACAATATTCATGGTCTGCCGGGGGTACTCCAGCTATTCGTCACATCAATCAGCAAACGTCTGCATGGATCTCCGCGGCTGCGGTTCTATCGAACCGGGCAGGCGGGCTCGTTCTCTCAGTCCGACAGACTTCCCACGCTGGTCAACATCCCCGGAACACCGGGGCCCTGGATGAGTCAGGAAATTCGAGGTGCCCTTGCCGCAGTCGATGTCGGCGACATGGACGGCGACAAGAAAAACGAGACCGTGTTCGTAGAAGATCGGGGGATTACCATCAGTCGGTTCGAGAATGGAAGTCTGCGAACCCTGACTCAGTTCTCCGAGTCGCCCGCCCAGTACATCGCTGCGGATGTCGCTGATTTGGATGGGGACGGAGTGGCGGAACTCCTGCTCTGCTATCTGACGCCGGCAGGACTGGAGTCGGCCATCGTGAGGTACGTGAATCGCAATTTCGAAGTCACGGAGAAACTCAAGAACACGATACTCTGGGCCGTTAACGACCCCACATCGGAGAATGAGAAGATCCTCCTGGGGCAGCGTACCGACACCGAGGACATGTTCAACGGAGAGATGGTGCGCTTCCGCTTTGAGGGCGGCAAAGTCTTTCCCGCCGGCAGGACCGCGCTTCCGCCGGGAACGCTCTTGCTCAGTTACGAGTCGGGAAGGCTGGGCAAGGACAAGTCGAGCGTTCAGGCAATCTTGAACCAGGATCAGCGCGTGATGGTCTTCGATCGGGAGAACCGATTGCTCGATACCATTTCGGATAGGATTTACGGTCTCAACCGAACCATTCGTATTCCTCACAAGGGAGGATACAGGCGTGTCAGTCTTCCGGGGAGAGTGCTTATTGCGGACACCGACGGTGACGGCGGTAACGAGCTCCTGCTTGTCAAACACAGAGACGGTGGAAGCGTAGTGCAGGGCCTGTCCTGGGATGACGGGAGGCTCTCTGAGAAATGGAAGACAATCCGCAGTGAGGGAAGCATCACGGATTTCAGGATCCGGGACTTCAAGAATGAAGGTATTGATTCCCTTGTCCTTATCCTCGTGAAGCCTAACCCCTTCATGGCGCTCACGGGTCCCCGGAGCGTCGTATTCGCCTACGATCTCGTTCCCTGAGTGCGTCATTTCTTGGATACGGTTGCGGAGAGATTGCTTCGTTTAACTCGCAAAGATACTTCAAAAGAATGTCATTGCGAGGAGCGAAGTCCCGCGTAGAACGCGGCGGGAAAGCAATCTCAACGTTTCGAGCGATGCGGCTCGTTTCGCTCATCACATCCTACGTGAATACGTCACCGTCTTTGTGCCACAGAGCACTGAGGCCGTGGTCCCCCATATTCACCCCGTCGACACGGACTTCACGGCCTTCTTGTCCGGCACCAGTACCTCGAAAGAAAAAAGCCCCCGCGATCGTCAAATCACGAGGGCTTGCAGCGTTCAGCCGGCCGAAAGACCGGACGTATCCGATTCCTAGACCAAGAAGGGAACCAGCAATAAGGCCACCATATTGACGACCTTGATGACCGGGTTTATCGCTGGACCGGCCGTATCCTTGTACGGATCGCCGACGGTGTCGCCGGTAACCGCCGCCTTGTGGGCTTCACTTCCCTTGCCGCCGTGATGGCCGTCCTCGATGTACTTCTTGGCGTTGTCCCATGTCGCACCGCCGGTGGTCATGGCAATGGCGAGGAACAGACCGACGACGATGCTGCCGATGAGCATACCGCCCAGCGCCTCTCTACCCAGGCCGGGGATGAAGGCGACTGCCAAGGGAATGAGAACCGGAAGGAGCGACGGTATGATCATCTCTCTCTGGGCCGCCGCGGTGACCAGATCGACACACTTGCCGTATTCGGCCTTAACTCCCGGAGCGCCCTCGCGCAGGCCGGGGATTTCCCGGAACTGCCGGCGCACTTCGTCCACGATGGATCCAGCGGCCTTCCCCACGGCGAGCATACACAGAGCCGCAAAGAAGTAAGGAATGATGCCGCCGATCAGCAGTCCGATGAGGATCTTGGGGTTGGACAGGTCAAATGCCAAAGCTTGCCCGGTCAACTCCTCGATGGCCCGAGTGTACTCTGCAAAGAGAACAAGAGCCGCCAGGGCTGCGGAACCAATGGCATACCCCTTGGTGACCGCCTTGGTGGTGTTTCCAACGGCGTCCAACGGGTCGGTACGGTTGCGGACCTCTTCGGGCAGATCGGCCATTTCCGCAATGCCGCCGGCATTATCGGTAATGGGCCCGTAGGAGTCGATCGCCACGACCATACCCGTCATGGAGAGCATGGAAACGACGGTGATGGCGATACCGAAAAGGCCTGTGGCCGCATTCTGAGAAAAGCCTCCCCCAAGGCCGTACCCCGCCATGATTGCCGCGGCCAGTACGATAACGGGGAGTACCGTCGAGATCATGCTGATCGCGAGGCCGGCGATGATGTTGGTTCCATGACCCGTCGTGCTTGCCTGTGCGACATACTTGACCGGGCCGTACATGCCGGTGAAGTATTCCGTAATGACGATGATCAGTCCCGTCAATACAAGACCGAGGACCGCCATCCAGAACACGTTAATCGGGGGGATCTGGAAGGGCTCTCCCTTGAGGGGAGCTTCGATCGGGAGATACACCGCCACCACGTAGAACGCGAGTGCGGCAAGGATTCCGGATATTGCCAAACCCTTGTACAGCGCGCCCATGATATACAGGTCGCTCTCGGCTTTGGTCCTGCTGAGTTTGACGAAGAATGTTCCGATGATGGACGCGATGATCGCAACACCGCCGATCATAAGCGGCAAGTAGAATGCGTTCGTGCCCAGGCCGTAGATGGTGCTGGCAAGAAGCATTGCAGCGACGATGGTGACCGTGTACGTTTCGTAAAGATCTGCGGCCATACCGGCACAATCGCCGACATTGTCTCCGACGTTGTCCGCGATGACGCCCGCATTACGAGGATCGTCTTCCGGCAGGTCGGCTTCCACTTTTCCGACCAAGTCGGCTCCGACGTCCGCGGCCTTAGTGTAGATTCCACCGCCCACACGAGCGAACACGCTCATCAGCGAGCTTCCGAATCCCAGACCGACAAGTGCGCTGAAGAGCTTGTGACCGATGTCAGGGTCGCCGGCGTGGTACCGTGAGGCCACCAGATAGAATCCCGCGACGCCGAGGAGGGCCAAACCGGTGACCACGATTCCCGTGACCGACCCGCCTTTGAATGCCACGTCCATGGCATCGGGCAGGGATTTCTCGGCAGCCGCGGCCACTCGAACATTGGCTTTCACGGAGACCTTCATCCCCAGGAAGCCTGCAAGGGCCGAACCTACCAGACCGATGATGAACCCGACGGCAGGCATAAGATGTAGCGTCAGGTACAGGATTATGACCAGAATGGCAGCGATGATGGCCACAACCTTGTACTGACGGGTAAGATACGCCATGGCGCCCTCAGCCACATAGCTGGAGATCTGCGCCATCTCGGGCTTGCTGCCCGTTGGCTGTTTGAAAACCCAGCCCGCGGTGATCAGGCTGTAGCCCACCCCCAATGCTCCGCAGAGGAGAGCCAATACAACGACCGATTCCATCCACCTACCTCCTTAGGTTAAAATACGGCATTTGAGCAGGAAAAATCACAATGGTATCGTGCAACACTAGAGATATTTCACGGTTATGTCAAGGATAAAGACGCCCAAATGAAACAGGGGGCCGATTTTTCCAGGAGAAGCTTCGGACCGTGCGGCCCCGGTCGGCACCTACTCCGGGAGAGAGCCTCGACCGACACGGTCACGAAAGCAACCGATACACATTGAACGCTTGGGTCTTGCCTTTTACCGAGACCGTGAACGGATTTGACACTTCTCGCGGAACTTTCAGCGCTCGATAGGTCTGCTCGCTAATCAGGATGTCGCTGTTGAGTTCCTTGTTCATTTCCTGAATACGGGAGGCCATGTTTACCGTATCGCCGACCATCGCATACGATATCTTGTACTTACTCCCCACAATGCCTGCCAATGCCTTACCGGTGTGCACCCCGACGCCGTGTCGCAGCGGCTCCAGGCCCTCCAGAGACCGCTCGTCATTCAGTGCGGCCAGCCGAGAGCGCATTTCGAGAGATGCAGCCACCGCCTTGTCCGCATGGTCCGGGTCGTCCATCGGGGCCCCGAAGACCGCCTCGATTTCGTCCCCGACGTACTGCAGGACAATCCCGCCGTGTTCGACTATGGCCGCGCTCATTTCACTGAAGTACCGGTTGACGGACTTGACCACCAGGTCCGGCGGAAGAATCTCGGCCATGCGTGTAAATCCCCGCAAATCCGCGAAAAGCAGGGTCACGACACGTGTTTCACCCACCCCGGCGGTTCCGTCGGAAAGTATTTGTCGGGCGATTTCCGGGCTCGTGAACAGATTGAAGACTTCCCGGATTTTCTCCCTTTCCGCGAGCCCCCTTGCCATCTCGTTCACCCGGTCTCCCAGGAAACCTATTTCGTCGTTGGCGACCACCTCGGCCTGAGCACCGTAGTCACCCGCCCTGATCTTCTCGGCCACATCCATTATCTCTCTCGTTGGTTCCGATAGGTTCCGCGAAAACAGGGTCGCGAGCCAGAACCCATACACCGCGGTGAAGCCGAAAAGTATGAGGGCAAAAAAACCCAGGTTGCCCAGCGTTTCCCAGGGATCCGGGCGCGTCCGGGCCAGAGACGCGTTGGCATTGATCATCAGCGCCGTCTGGAACATGGGAATCAGGCAGATTGCACCGTACATGATCATCAAACGCCCCCTGATCGTAAGCCTGATGGTGCCGCGTTGGTCGTGGATACCGCCGTCCGGAAAAAGGATTGGTATGGCGGACCGGCGACATGCGTATTCGAGAATTACAAATGCGAGCAGGGTGATCATGAGGGCATTAGTGAAATTGTAGAGCATCGAAATCGCGGTGTTGATGGTGGGAAGATCCGCGCTGAAATGGAATGCTAAGGGAAACGCGACGGCCGGCACGATCCATGCCACGAGGTTCATTAATGCAGCGTAAAAGGGGAGATTGACCGCTCGACGTCTGGCCGCGTCGTAATCGGCCGAGGGCACCTTCTTGCCCTCCTTAAGCGCCTGGATTGCCTGGTTCACCGGTGAACAAAGCGCGAGAAGGATCAGGACCGCGGTTGGAACCAGAATTGCCAGGAGGGCCGCACTGGTTTTCCAGCCCGGCAGAGGCATCCCTTGCAGCGGGTCGACGGGTTGCGCATACCGAAGGAGCACTTGGATCAGAAAAAAGCCGACAAGATTGGCCCCGACATTGATACAGACGACCATCCAGGAGAAGGGCCGTTTTGTGCACAAAGATATCATTAGTGCCGAACCGCTTCAGGGACCGTGGTGCGAAAACGGAGTTTCATATGAGTAGATTCGGTTCCCAACGACAAGGTCCGAGGAAAGGCGCCGCGGTTCATCGGGCAACGCGACCGACTCATTTCCCCACGGGCACAAGGAGCAGCGGCTTCACATCACCGGGCAGCTTCAATACTGCGGCAACCTGAGCGTCGTTAAACGCGCCCACCGTGCCCGCGCCCAACCTCATCGCAGCTGCTTGGAGGTAAATATTCTGATTCGAGTTCCCCGCCTCCATGAACACGTACTGAACACCTCTGTCCCCGTACCTTGACGTGGTACGACCAAACGCTCCGGCGATCACTATGGTCGCGGGGGCTCTAGTCATCCACATCTGAGACAACGACGCGTAGGCGAGAAGGTTTCTCTTGTCGCCCGATTCCACGAGCGATAGGGAGTTCGTTTCAGGCTTGTACAGATAGATGCCTTCGGGAAGGCTCTCCACGGAACCTTTCCCGGTGAGGACGAAAATCTCGAGTGGATAGAGCCCGCCTGCCGACGGTGTCACCTTTGTCGTCGCCCCCGATACGGCATCCGTTGGGAGCCTGCCGTTGGCCGCCCACAGAATCTGGGAAATCTGCTGCAGGCTCAGGGGCGCACCGCTGAAGTTCCGGACACTCTTCATCGAACGCATTGCAGCCTCAACCGACACATTTCCCTTGTAAGACGGCGGCGGCAATTTGACGCTCTGATTCCCCGACACTGCGGTAGGCAGAAAAATAGCGACCGAAATACCGCATATGACCGCGACGCGACCAACCAATTCACGCATGAGATCCTCCCTCGTTATGCTTGGCAGAGACATAGCCCATCCTCCGCATAATTTCAACTCTCGCCTCCCCACAACGGCGCGAATCCGAAACCCGTCGCAGCTATGACCGCGGCCGCAGAGGTACGGGGGAGGATGACGCACCGGATCTTACTATAGCGTACTCTGTCCGACGGCTTGTCGATCAATGCAAAAAGCGGATTGAAATTCCTTTACAAGGACCAATCGTCAATATAAAAGTACGTACAATCGTCGATCGCGCACGCTGCTCGAACAGAGAACTCAAATCGCACGTGACGATACCGGAATGAAAGTGATCAGTGTCAAGCCGCCCCCCTGCTCTCAACCGAGGGACTATTCCCGTAAGAGCCAAGGAATCTAAGGAGGAGCGTGATGGTCCATCAGACGTCCTCCTGCGGAGCTATATGGAAAGGAGCCTGGAAGTGGAAGGAATCAACATTTACGTCGGAAATATCTCTTTCAAGACCGTTGATGAAGATCTCACGAATCTCTTCGCCCAGTACGGGACGGTCGACACCGCCAAGATAATCGTTGACAGAGCCACGGGAAGATCCAGGGGATTCGGCTTCGTGGAGATGCCGGTTCGCGATGAAGGTTTGCGAGCCATCGAAGAACTCAATTCCAAAGATTTCATGGGAAGGAGCCTCCGAGTAAATGAAGCCAAGCCGCAGAGGCAGCGTTATTGATTCAGGAGCCGGCCGCTGAGAACGAACTCCGTCGTACGGTGACCCACTGGATTTCGTCTTCGTAATGCAGAATGCCGGGGCGCGAAGGAAAGGCGCGTGCGTCTGCAACGCAACGGGCACGAACGCCGGTGAATGCCGTAGGCATGAGCCCCGGTTGCGTCGCGAAGGCTCCGGTTCGAACACCAATGGCGCGGCGTCGAAGCACGTTGCGTGAGGATCGAGGGCAGGGGAGGGTCCGACCGGTATCCTTGCGGCGAAAGTCGTACATTCGCGTCGAAAACATCATCGGAAAACGAACCACGTGCCGTAGATCTCGTCCTATACGGTCCGCGTCCGTATGAGCGCGTGATCGGGGGCGGGATCTCTTGGCCGTATTACTTGTCGTTAATAAGAGGAGATCAGGTATGCAGAGAACTCTGTCTATAATCAAACCCGACGGTGTGGCCAAAGGACTTATTGGCGAGGTCATCAAAGTCTTCGAGTCGGCCGGATTCAAGATAGCGGCCATGAAGATGAAACAGCTGAGCCGCTCGGAAGCGGAAGGATTCTATTATGTTCACATGGAACGACCCTTCTTCGGTGAACTCATAGACTTCATGGTCACCGGACCGGTGGTGCTCATGGTGCTGGAGGGAGAAGACGTGATAAGTCGAAACCGTGAGATCATGGGAGCCACCGACCCCGCGGAAGCTCGAGAAGGCACCATTCGCGCCCGGTGGGCGGAAAGTAAGCAGAACAACATTGTGCACGGTTCGGATTCCGAAGAGAGCGCGGCATTCGAAATCGCGCATTTTTTCAGTGGAATAGAGATATTTTGAAGCACCATGCGTACATATCGGAGACGAGCACCGGTCCTCCGGACGTGGTGGGCATGACCCAGTCCGAACTCGAGGGCTTCTTTGCCGATCTCGGCAAGGAGGGTTACCGCGCCGCACAGGTGATGAAATGGGTCCATCAGGGCCTCACCGATACCTTCGACGGCATGACGAATCTCTCCAAGACGTTGCGATCAGATCTGTCACAACGGGCCCGCATACTTCGTCCCCGAGTGGTCCGGGACGTGCGGTCGGACGACGGTACCAGGAAGTTCTTGATGAAGCTTGAGGACGGACTCGATGTAGAAACCGTCCTGATTCCCGGAGACGATCACGACACCTTGTGCGTGTCCACGCAAATTGGATGCGCCATGGGCTGCCGGATATGCCGCACCGCGAGGATGGGCCCCGTGCGCGATCTCACTTCGGGGGAGATCGTGAGCCAGTTGTTGGAGGTGAGGCGACAGGTTCCGGAAAGTCGCATAACCAACGTGGTCTTCATGGGGATGGGAGAGCCGTTGGCCAATTTTGACCGCACCGTCAAGGCCGTCGCGATTATGACGCATCCCAACGGACCGCAGATCTCCTGGAGGCGGCTGACTGTCTCCACGGCCGGCCTGGTGCCTCGTATCCCGGACCTGGGCCGAACGGTACGGGCGAAGCTCGCGGTAAGCTTGAACGCGGCCACCGACGAGCAGAGAAGCGCCATCATGCCGATCAACCGGAAATATCCGATTGCCTCGCTCATCCGAGCCCTCACGAACTATCCGTTGCCTAGGCGTGACCGCATTACCATAGAGTATGTGATCATAGACGGATTCAACGATTCCGACTCCGATGCCCGGGAACTCGTGCGCGTACTCAATCCCATTCGCGCCAAGGTGAATCTGATACCGCTCAACGACGGGATCGCGAACGATTTGCGAAAACCTCGACCGGAACGGGTCCTCAGATTTCAAGAGATTCTGATGTCCAAGTCGCTTATGGCCATCGTCCGCAGGTCCCGTGGGGCGGATATAATGGCGGCCTGCGGCCAACTGGCTGCGAAGACGGGAGAAAGTGAGTGAAGACCCGGTTGGACGATCTGATCCATGCCATGTCGGATCCAACCGTCTACCCACACCGCCCCGAATCCGTTCACGTCATCCAGACCCATATTTCCGTGGTCTTCATTGCCGGCGATCTTGTGTACAAGGTCAAGAAGCCTGTCGACTTTGGGTTTCTCAACTTCACCACGTTGGAGAAGAGACGCCATTTCTGCCGACAGGAAGTGCTCCTCAATTCGAGATTCTCAGAGGGCGTCTACCTTGGCGTCGTTTCGATTTATCAACACGGGTCCGAGGTAAACCTTCGGGGTGAAGGGGATGAGATCGAGACCGCGGTCTTGATGCGGCGCATTCCCGCAGATCGTGTCCTCGAGGCCATGCTGGAAAACGAAGACGTGACGGACAGGATTCTGGATCGCGTGGCGGACCGCGTCGCGTTCTTTCATTCCACCGCGGCCTCCGGTCCGGAGATTACCGGGTTTGGCTCGGTGGAAGTCGTGACCCAGAATCTCCGAGAGAACTTCGAGCAGACGCAACGTTTTGTGGGACTTACCGTAGACGCGTACACGCACCGGGAAATCTCCGATCGAGCGTTCGATTGGCTTGAATCCAATCGGAATCTCCTCAAAGAACGTATGACCAAGGGGTTCATACGGGACTGCCATGGCGATCTCCACCTGGATCATGTGGTGATCCTCAACGGCATCATGCTTGTGGACTGCATCGAGTTCAACGATCGGTTCAGGTTTTCAGACACGGCCGCGGACTTGGCCTTTCTGCTCATGGACTTTGATTTCAAAGGATTTCCGGCCTTTGGGAATCGTATTGCGCGACGGTACTCGCAGACATCCGGCGATCGCGACGTGTCGAATCTCATTGGCTTCTATAAATCCTACCGCGCCTTTGTGAGGGGCAAGGTGAACAGTTTTTCGCTAGAGGAAGAGGAAGTCTCCGAATCAGAAAAAACCATAGCCCGAGAGAAGGCCCGTGAATACTTTCGCCTGGCATCGGCATCGCTCCGACCAGCGCCGGGCCCTTTTCTGGTCGTCACGGCAGGCCTCTCCGGTTCAGGGAAGAGCTACCTCAGCAGCAGGCTCGGCAGGAGGCTGGGCACCGATCCGATCCGATCCGATGTGGTACGAAAACAATCCATGGGCATTCCGATCAATCAACATCGACTTGACATGTACGGCCAGGGGATTTATACACCCAAGGCGACGGAACAGACCTACCGGCTCCTGATGGATCGGGCCGGCGGTTTGCTCAGGAGAGGTGAGTCGGTCATTCTGGATGCTTCCTTCATGCGTTATCAGGATCGTGTGGAGGCGAGGGAAGAGGCGCATAAGGCCGGCGCGCGGTTCGTACTGGTGGAATGCGTTGTTCCCGAGTGCGTAGCGCGACGGCGGCTCGAAGCGAGAGTCGCCGAACGCAATGAGCCGTCCGACGCCCGGTGGGAGATATTCCTCCAACAGAAGTCAAGATTCGAGGCCATTCGTCGGGACGAACGACAGTTCCATCGGCAGTGGGATTCAACGTCGGATGTGAACCGCTTCCTCACCGCTCTGGTCAGGGACCTTATGGCCGGCTGAAGAGGCAGGAGCACGTCCGAGAGACCGTTCTTCATGTCTTCAAGGGCACTCCGAAGGGCAAAACGATTGCTTGCCGGCCGGGTTCCGCCGATCTTGGATTCGATGACGGGGGATTGTGCCCGTACAGGACCGGCTAATCTTTCGAGAGGAAACTCGAGGTCTGCGACGCTTCCCATACGTTGCCTCACGTACGTGTGCCCCATGCAGGAGAGTTTCAAACGATCCGACTCACGAACAATCCGATCCGGGTTGACCTGATTGCGTATGCTTCGATACGCAAGATCACCCGCGGCGGAGGAACATCCCTATGAGACAGCTTAGAATCCTCAGCTTAGTGTTACCTGCGGTTCTCATTATGGGTTGCGTGCCTCAGAAGACGACTCCAAAGGACCAGTTGGAGAAAGAGGTGCAATTCCATTACAAATTGGGAGTCGAGTACATCCGAGAAGGAAAAACACCTCAGGCCGTCAAGGAGCTCCTGGAGGCCCAGGCCAAGTCACCGGACAATCCCGACGTGGAACATGCTCTGGGATTGGCTTATCAACAGAAAGAGTTGTACGACAAGGCCATCGAGCAGTATAAGAAGGCACTGGAACTATCACCGAAACTTACCGAGGCGAGAAACAACCTGGGCACCGTGTACCTTGCCAAAGGAAACCTGGACGACGCGATCGCGCAGTTCGAGGAATGCCTGAAGGATCCGGCGTATTCAACCCCGGGTAAGGCTGCGTACAACCTCGGTGTGGCTTACTACGAGAAGAATGATCTTGATAAAGCGATTGAAAAGTATACGCAGGCCGTTTCTTTGAATGAAGATAACGTCAATGCCCTCTACAATTTGGCGTTTTGTTACGAGGAAAAGAAGGATTACCTTGAAGCGGTCAAGAACTATAAGAAGGTGATCGAGACGGACAAGAGTTTCAAACAGGCTCACTACCGCATCGCTTTGATATACGAGGAACAGCAGCGAAATGAAGAAGCCTTGGAGGCATTAAGAAATGCCTTGATGATCGATCCGGACTACTTGGAGGCTCACTTCCGGGAGGGAGTGGTATTGGCCGCCCTGGGAAGAGTGGACAAGGCGGTGCAGAAGTTGAAAATGGTGACCAGGTCTCAGCCCAACAGCGCGATGGCGAAAGAAGCCCAGGAACGATTGAACCAGTTGGAGAACTCGAAGTTCAGAGGTATTCCTAAGCCGTAATCTTTCGGGACGGCGAAATGAGGAGGGACCATGCCCAAGATTACCCGGGCCTTGATAAGCGTTACGGACAAATCCGGAATCGACTTGCTGGGTAAGACTCTAGTAGAATTCGGTGTTGAAGTGCTCTCCACTGGAGGCACGGCGCGAGCGTTGGCGCAGGCGGGAGTTCACATTCGAGAGGTGGCGGACTTCACCGGTTTTCCGGAGATGCTCGACGGGAGGGTCAAGACGCTCCACCCAAAAATTCATGGGGGAATTCTCGGTATTCGATCTCGGTCGGACCACATGGAAGCCATGGAAAAGGCCGGAATCGTCCCAATCGATTTGGTGGCCGTGAACCTGTACGCTTTCGAGAAGACCGTGGCCGCACCCGAATGCAGCCTGGCCGAGGCCATCGAAAATATCGACATCGGCGGGCCCACTCTGTTACGGGCGGCGGCAAAGAACTATGCGGATGTCACGGTTATTGTCGACCCGGATGATTATCCTGAAATCATTCGGGAACTTCGCGCATCCGGCGGATCAGTTTCAGCGGAGACCAATTTTCGTTTGGCAACCAAGGTCTTCAGGCTTACCCATGAGTACGATGGAGCCATATCACGCTACCTTGACGGCGTGCTTGCACGATCCTAAGTGCTCTGTGGCATAAATACGGCCGCACATTTCTTCCGCGTCGAGATTGCTTTCCCGCGTTCTGCGCGGGACT
>JAVHLK010000065.1:4116-27731 GCA_031082285.1 Desulfomonilaceae bacterium | reverse complement strand
CATCTCGAATCGGTTGGCCTATAGGCAACCGATGTTCACGGTGCCCAGCCAAAAGTTATGGGACATGGTCAGGGTAAGAAGAGGGGCTCGGAAACGAGAGAACGTTCCCGCCAAAAAATTTCACTCGGTGGGGGTTGACAGACACGCGCGGGCCGCTTATCCTAATAGTAATTGTTCCTATTTATTAGTGCGGTGCTGTACATGGAAAGGCAATTGCGAAACACTCAGCAGCGTCGGGTAATACTCGAGGAACTGGAAAGAGTTGCTACCCATCCGACTGCGGGCGAAATTTATCAGCTGGTGAGAAAGCGACTCCCGCGCATCAGTCTCGGGACCGTGTACAGAAATCTGGAGATCCTTTCACATGCAGGCAAGATTAGAACAATAGAATTTGCCGGCATGGAAAAGCGCTTTGATGGGATAACCGACGATCACTACCATGTCAGGTGTGTGAAGTGCGGCAAGATTGACGATGTCCCTATCCGGACGATTCCACAGATTAATGAGGCAGTCAACGGCAAGACCGACTACGAGATTCTAGGACACCGACTCGAGTTCGTCGGGGTGTGTGCCGGTTGCACCAAGCGGAACAGAGAGGCGCCGTGAGGTCACGACACGCTCATTACGGGCGTCGTGGAGCTCTCCTTCAATGTACAGGGGTGCGTTGCGGTATCATGTCCCATGGACGACGTGTGTGTTGAACCGACTATTGAAGACTGGGAGAATCGGCGCGGCAACAGCGCGGCCGTGCGATTCCCACACGAAAGTTCGGATCCCTCAGAGGATTAAGGCCGAACGATCCATCATTCAGCCTGAAAAAGGAGGCGTCAAATGGCAGATTTGAAGGGCTCGCAAACCGAGATAAACCTGATCACGTCTTTTGCGGGCGAGTCCCAGGCACGCAATCGGTATACGTATTTCTCGTCGCAGGCGCGAAAGGAAGGGTTTGTGCAAATCGCGCTGGTCTTCGAGGAGACCGCGAATCAAGAGAAAGAGCACGCCAAGAGGTTTTTTTCGCAGCTTCAGGGAGAGGACGTAGTGGTGTCGGCACCCTTTCCCGCGGGAATCGTCGCGGGCACCGCGGAGAATCTGAGGGCTGCGGCGGCCGGAGAGAATCACGAGTGGACCGACATGTACCCGGGCTTCGCCAAGATTGCGAGGCAAGAAGGATTTGAGACGGCCGCGAAGATTTGGGAAGCGGTGAGCATCGCGGAAAAGCAACATGAGAAACGCTATCTTGGTTTGCTCAGGAACATCGAGACCGGCAAAGTGTTTAAGAAGGACCGGGAGGTGGTCTGGAGGTGTCTGAACTGCGGATACCTGCATGAAGGCATTGAGGCTCCCACGTCGTGTCCGGCCTGCGCACATCCACAGGCCTATTTCGAATTGCCGGCGGAAAACTGGTAATTGGGGGAATTCTCGGTCCGATGGGTCGTTTCCTGAATAAGCGTAACGGCGCTTCCCGGGGGAGGCTCAATCGGACCGCACAACGCGACCGAGTTTTCACGGCACATGGAACTCGGAAATTACATTCATAAAAGGACAGGAGGTTTGAGAAAATGACGGAAAGGCTTCAGATCTACAAATGCGACGTGTGCGGGAACATCGTTGAAATGCTTCATGCCGGTGACGGCGAACTTGTGTGCTGCGGTCAGAACATGAAACTCTTTGTGGAAAATACGGTAGACGCAGCGAAAGAAAAGCATGTGCCGGTCGGGGAACGTGTGGACGGCGGTCTGAAAGTCAAGGTAGGAAGCGTACCGCATCCCATGGAAGAGAAACACTATATCGAATGGGTTGAGATCGTCTCCGGCGACAAAGCGTACCGTCAATTCCTGAAACCCGGTGAGGCACCGGAGGCCGTCTTCCCGGTAGAAGGCGAATGGACCCTCCGTGAGTACTGCAACCTTCACGGACTGTGGAAAGCTTGAGCCGATCCGAGAATCCTTCAACAATATGCCGCCGTGGAAGGCTTGCCGCGAGGCTTCCTTCCCGCGGCGTATGCCCGACACCCAACGGGTGGGGACGATCAAATGCGAGGCGTGAGGAGTAGAAGGAATGGGACAGATCTATCAGTGCCAGACCCCCAACTGCGGTTACATGTACAACCCCGAGAAAGGCGACCGGAAAGGTAAGGTCCCTAAGGGAACAAGCTTTGATGATTTGCCCGAAGACTGGAAATGTCCGATCTGCGGTGCCGGCAAGAAGATGTTTAGGCCGTTGATGCCTCCGGGCATGGGGTAGAGGAGGGCGATTCAGCCCATGGGCAATTCATGGAGCCTCCGCCCCCTATGGTCACGTGCGGCAAGGAAAGGACCGGTGCCGTTTCGGGGAGTGGGCCCGGTGGATCCCACGATGGTGAATGACCGTTGCAGAAAGGGAAACACAATGAGAAAACTCCTCGTACTGACGGTGGCTCTTGCAATGACCGCCGGAGTCGGTGCTTGGTGTGTAGAGGCTCAGGAAACGTTCCGCGTCAATCAAGAGATTCTGGGAAGACTTGAATTCCCCGTGCCGAACGATGAGGCCGGTAAGAAGTATCTTGGCCTGTCGGAAGTTGATAAGTTTACCCTCTCCCAAATTAAAGCCGAGACGGTGATACTCGAGATTTTCAGCATGTACTGTCCGATATGTCAGGCCGAGGCACCGACGGTCAACGAGCTCCACCGAATGATTGAACGAGACGCCCGGCTCAAAGGGAAGGTCAAGATCGTGGGCGTGGGCACGGGCAACACGCCTTTCGAGGTGGATGTGTTTCGGAAGAAGTATGATGTCCCGTTTCCTCTTTTTGCCGATGAGAAATTCCTGATCCAAAAGACCTCGGAGGACAAGATCCGGACGCCGACATTCCTGACCCTGAAGATCGGACTCGGGACGGAACCGGTCGTTCAAGGCGTTCACATCGGCAGGCTCGAGAGTCCCCAAAAATTCCTTGAAACCTTGCCCGGCGTTTCAAGACGAAAGTGAAGGATGTAGTCATGTCAACGGCAAGAACCTTTCTGATCTTTGCCATTATCGGGACCTTGGCGGTGATGGGTTACATATCGCCGGCAGTCCACGCGGAAAAGACAATTCACGACGGCATTTACGATCCGGGCATACTCAAGCCCACCGACTCCCCGGCGAAGAAGGTCAACGTAGGAGATAAGGCCCCTGATTTCGAACTCAAGGATCTTTCGGGTAAGACGATCTCGCTCAAAGCGTTTATCGGCAGGAAGAACGTGGTCCTGTCCTTTGTACCGGCCGCGTGGACGCCTGTGTGTTCAAAACAGTGGCCGGGCTACAATATTGCTAGGGAATTCTTCGACGAGAACGATGCGATACTGGTCGGCGTCAGCGTGGATAATACCCCGACCCTGTTTGCGTGGGTGAAGGAAATGGGGGATCTCTGGTTTCCGGTGGCATCCGATTTCTGGCCGCATGGCGAAGTATCAAAGAAATACGGGGTGTTGCGGGACGACGGCATGTCCGAACGGGCTTTGTTCGTGATCGACAAGAAGGGGATCGTCCGTTACATCGATGTGCATGACATCAACGCAATGCCGAGACTCGAGGACCTTGTAGGGGCTCTACGAAAACTGGAGAATTAGCCCGAGGCTTCGTCGGCCTCCGGTGAAGATTCGGGGGAGGTATGCTCATGAAATCTCGTGCGATCAATGTGGGATGTGCGTTACTCCTGTGTGTAATGATTGCACCCATTGGAAGTCTCGCAGCCGACAAGGGAGTCGCGGTGAGTGATGCGACCCAAGAGTGCCTGGACTGTCATGTTTCCGTGACCCCGGATCTGGTGGAAGACTGGAAGAAAAGCCGTCATGCCGCGACCACGGTCCGGGATGGGCTTTCCAAACCCAAGCTCGCGCGCCGGGTGTCAGCGGAGTCGGTTCCGGACGAGCTCTCAGGAGTTGCCGTCGGTTGTGCGGAATGCCACACGATCAACACTGATGCGCACAAGGACGCATTCGACCACAACGATCGAATGGTTCACGTCACGGTGACCCCGAACGATTGCGCGGTGTGTCACCCCACTGAGGAGAAGCAATACCGGGAAAACATCATGTCCCATGCCCGGCAGAACCTTGTCGGAAATAACCTGTACGGGCAACTGGTAAAGTCCATCAACGGCGTCCAGTCCTTCCGCGACCTTAAGACTACGATCACTCCCCCCGATGATCAGACCAACGCGGATTCGTGCTATCACTGTCATGGTACCGCGGTGGAAGTGAGCGGTACACGGACTCGTGACACCGACTGGGGGGAAATGGAATTCCCCGTCCTCACGGGATGGCCTAATCAAGGCGTGGGCAGATTCAACCCGGACGGGAGCAAAGGCGTGTGCACCGCGTGCCACAGCCGTCACCAATTCTCAATCAAGATGGCTCGGCAACCGTACACGTGTTCTCAATGCCACAAAGGGCCCGACGTGCCGGCGTACCAGACCTATGAGGTCAGCAAACACGGCAACCTGTTCGCTTCTCTGAAGAGCGAATGGAACTTCAACGAAGTGCCGTGGACTGTTGGGAAGGATTTCACCGGACCTACGTGCGCGGCCTGCCATGTTTCGCTGGTCGTGACTCCTGAGGGGGATGTCGTGGCGGAGAGAACCCATCAAATGAACGACCGACTCCCATGGCGCATCCTCGGTCTGATTTACTCCCACCCGCATCCCAAGTCGCCCGACACCTCGATAATAAAGAATAAGGACGGATTGCCGCTCCCCACGACCTTAACCGGAGAGTGGGCCAAGGAGTACTTGATCGGACCCGATGAGCAGGCCGCTCGACGCAAGAAGCTTCAAGCCGTATGCCTGTCGTGTCACGGCCAAAGCTGGGTTGACGGTCATTGGGCCCGATTTGAGAATACCATGAAGGTTGCCGACAAGATGACCATGACGGCCACGGAGATCATGAAAAAGGCTTGGGAAGAGGGTGTTGCGGACAACTCCGAACTGTTCGACGAGGCCATGGAAAAACAGTGGGTGGAACAGTGGCTCTTCTATGCCAATTCGACTCGTTTCGCCTCCGCCATGATGGGAGCGGACTACGGAGTATTCGCCAACGGCCGATGGTACATGGCGAAGAACATACAAGATATGCTTGACCGTCTGAAAATCCTTTTGGCCATACGAGGCCAAGGCAAATGACATGACGATCTGTGAGAGTCTTTCGAGGAGGAGAGTAAGCTTATGGAAAAACTGACGTGGAAGTGTCCGAAATGCGGTTACACCTTTGAGTCCGAAGCCGGCCAGGCGCCGCCTGAAACCTGCGCGGGCTGCAAGGAGAGCTGCCAATTTGTGAACGTCACCTGTTACACACCGGATTGCGGCTTCCAGGGACAAGATCCCAGGCTGGGTAAACCCGGCTCGTAAGAAGGCCTTTGTTCCCGACGATCGGCCCGGTGAATTGCATCCGCACCACGGCTTGGAGGGCCGTCTCGGAAGAGAGAAACACATGAAAATCTTAGGCATCTACGGCAGTCCACGGAAGGGCGGCAACAGCGACCTCTTGCTTGACGAAGCCCTCAAGGGGGCCGAATCAACCGGCGCCGAAGTTTCGTCGATCCGTTGCTGCGATCTGGAGATTTCAGGCTGTATCGAGTGTGCCGGCTGCGACGACACCGGCGAGTGCATTGTGGACGACGACATGCAGTTCGTGTATCCCAGGCTCATGGAATCGGACGCGATCATCTTGGCGTCTCCCATTTTCTTTTACGGCATCACGGCCCAGGCCAAGGCCCTGATCGATCGGTGCCAGGCCATGTGGTGCAAACGGGTGTTGGATACGACGCCGGAGGATAGGCGCATTTTGGACAACGGTCGGGGATACTTGATCTGCGTTGGAGCCACCAAGGGAGACAACTTGTTTCAGGGAGCGGAGCTCGTTGCCAAGTACTTCTACGACGCACTCGGCATGACCTACGAGGGCGGAGTCTTCATTCGGAAGGTGGAAGCCAAGGGCGACGTCGAGAAGCATCCCGACGCGATGAGGCAAGCATTCGACCTGGGAAAGAAAGCCGCTACGGCAACTTGATGGAGGCAAGGGTTCGGTTCGTGCGGCACTGATGACTGCCATTTGCGATGTTGGTGCCGCGACACATGAGTAAGGAGGTAACGGGCAATGCCCAAGGCAATAGTAGTTTACGCGACGCGATCGGGGCAGACCCGGAACATTGCAGAGCTTATCGCTGAAGGAATACGTTTCACCGGTTCGGACGCCAAAGTGATTGACGCCGCGGAGATCAAGAAAGAGGAAGATCTCGAGGGTTATGACGCGTACGTGTTCGGATCGGCCACGTATCACGGCGAGATGATGCAGGCCATGAAGATGATGCTGTTTATTGCGGCCAAACTCGATCTCGTAGGAAAGCCCGCGGGATCTTTCGGCGCGTTCGGCTGGAGCGGTGAAGCGTCGGACCGCATCTACGACACGATGCGGAACTTGTTCAGAATGGACATGGTCGGGTCGCCGCTCCGTCTCAAGTCCGCGGTATTGCAGGGCGGCCTTCAGGCGGCCCAGGACTACGGCCGGGAAATCGGCAAGAAAATCGTTGGATGACACTGCACAGGCAATTGCCTGTCCGCATATGCAAGTATGCGCAAGATCATATCGGCATTGAGCTGAGTGAAGTGAAAAAAGGAGGAACTCATGAAGAGTTACGTGTGCGAGGTGTGCGGTTACGTGTACGATCCGGCCGTCGGAGATCCGGACAACGGGATTGAACCGGGAACCGCCTTTGAGAGTCTGCCGGATGACTGGGTGTGCCCTGTATGCGGCGCGGACAAGGACTCCTTCTCTCCTGAATAGTATCACCTTCCCCCGCCTCCCCTGCGACGGCATGCGGTCGATCGGGACGTTGGAGGCGGGGACCGCTTCGCCGTCGCAACTCAGTAACGGAGGATTACATTGCGAACCATTGTAGAAGTAAAGAACGGAATTAACTGGGTCGGTGCCGTTGATTGGCGGGTGCGTGACTTCCACGGCTACTCGACTTATAAGGGGACGACGTATAACGCGTTTCTCATTCTGGACGAGAAGATAACGTTGTTCGATACGGTAAAGAAGCCTTTCAAGAATGACCTGCTGCACAATCTGCTCAAGGTCGTCGATCCAAGTAAGATCGATTACCTGGTCGTCAATCACGTCGAGCCCGATCATTCAGGCTCACTGCCTGAAATGATGGAGATCATTAAGCCCGAGAAACTCTTCTGTTCGGCGCGGGGAAAGAAGGCGCTGATCGACCATTACCATCGAGAAGACTGGCCGTACGAGGTGGTGAAAACCGGTGACGAGTTGAGCCTCGGAAAGCGTACCGTTCAGTTCATTGAAACCAGGATGATTCACTGGCCCGACAGCATGTTCTCATACGTGAAGGAGGACGCGTTGTTGATTGCCAGTGATGCGTTCGGTCAGCACTGGGCCACCAGCGAGCGCTTCAATGACCAGGTCGACGCCTCGGAGCTCATGAACCATGCCGCCAAGTATTACTCCAACATTCTCACGCTTTATTCGCCGCTCATCCAAAAGCTCCTCCAGAGCGTTCTGGAAATGGGCCTCAAGTTGGACGTGATCTGCCCGGATCACGGTCTGATATGGCGTGATAATCCAATGCAGATCGTCGAGGCCTACGACCGGTGGAGCAGGCAAGTACCATCCTCCAAGGCCGTGGTCGTGTACGACACCATGTGGGAAAGCACCCGAACCATGGCCCTCGCAATTGCAGACGGATTGATCGAGAGCGGTGTGAGCACGAAGGTCATGGACCTGTCCGTGGACCACCGGAGCGACGTCATGACCGAAGTGCTCGACGCGAAGGCGATCATTCTGGGATCCCCTACCCTCAACAACACCTTGCTCCCGAGAATGGCGGACTTTCTCTGCTACATGGGCGGCCTGCGGCCGGCCAACAAGATCGGGGCCGCATTCGGGTCGTACGGGTGGAGCGGTGAATCGGTGAGATTGATCAACAACGCGCTGGAAGACATGAAGATCGAGGTCATAGACCCCGGAGTCCGGTTACAGTATGTGCCGGAACATGCAGGTCTGCGCAAATGTGTCGAACTCGGCCGAAAAGCGGCACAGGCCGTCAAGCAAGCCACCTAGAAGGCGTGTGTGTATGGAACGTGAGATGACCGGCGGCCGAGCTCTCAAGAGAAAAATCCTCCGCTTGCTTCAAGCGGAGGACGTGAACGAAAGCCTCGCCGAACTGGAACGAATGCCGGGCCGACAGGTTGTAAATCCGCTGTTCTCTCTTCTGCTCAACGAGAACGAAACCATCCGATGGAGAGCGGTTGTTGCAATGGGCACAGTGATCGCTCGTTTGGCGGATTCGGACATGGAGAGTGCGCGGATCGTCATGCGGCGACTCATGTGGAGCCTGAACGACGAGTCCGGAGGCATCGGCTGGGGAGCACCCGAGGTGATGGCGGAAGCCATGGCCCGGCATTCGGCATTGGCCCGGGAGTACATCTCGGTCTTCTGCTCGTATGCCGACGAGGAAGGGAACTATCTGGAATACGAGCCATTGCAAAGGGGATTGCTCTGGGGATTACTTCGGCTGGCGCGTCAAGACCCTGAACTCGTCCGCGATGTCATACCGCGCGTGCCGAATTATCTGAAGTCTCAGGACCCGGCCGTGAGAGGCCCGGCGGCTTGGGTCGCCGGGCTGGTCGGGTCCGTCGACGCGGTGACGGAGCTCGCGCACCTCTCCCAAGATGAAGCTGAATTCCGCACGTACATCGACGGTGAATTCCACACGCAGCGCGTGAAGGACACGGTGAGTGAGGCCCTCGCGTCCCTGGAACGTCAATCGCGGGAATTCTTGAAATGAACCGAGGGCTAACCGCTGTGAAGGGGAAGAGAAGCCGACCGGGCAATGCTCGTTTCCCCCCTCTTCCGGTCTTGCATTGCGTGTATGTGTGATCCTTCTTGGCAAACGCCGTCCCTCCCGCCGGGGATGGAGTTTGGTTTTGGCGGTATGTGTGTCGAATAGCCTCGGAAGCCATTGTTGAGAGAAGTCTCACTCGGAAAGGGGAAGACTGCCGATGGATGCCGTTTTTCTCTCGCGGCTGCAGTTTGCCGTAGCCACCCTGTTTCATTTCACGTTCGTTCCCTTGACATTGGGATTGTCGGTCCTGATCGCCATCATGGAGACGAAATTCGTCAGGACGGGGGACGTCGAGTATCAGAGAATGGCGAAGTTTTGGGGTAAGATTTTCCTCATTAACTTCGTCGTGGGAGTGGTGACCGGACTTACCCTCGAGTTTCAGTTCGGGACTAATTGGGCGGGCTATTCAAAATACGTCGGGGACATCTTCGGCTCACTCTTGGCCATCGAGGCGACGGTTGCCTTTTTCCTCGAATCGGTCTTTGTGGCGGTGTGGGCATTCGGCTGGAGGATTCTATCTCCGAAGGCCCACGCGGTGACCATCTGGCTTGTTGCCCTGGGGTCCAACCTCTCGGCCTTTTGGATCATGTGCGCCAATTCGTTCATGCAACACCCGGTGGGGTACGTGATTCGAGACGGCCGTGCCGAGCTCACGGACTTCTGGGCGGTCATTTCTCAGCCGCACGCGATTTTCAGCTTCCTGCATGCCACGATGGCCGGTTATGTGGTGGCCGGTTTCTTCGTCATGGGTGTCAGCGCGTACCATATTCTGAAGAAGAACGAACTCTCCTTCTTCAATAGATCGTTCCGGATTGCCTTGATCTTCGCCTTCATCTTTTCCGTAGGCCAGGTCGTCATAGGCGACTTCAACGGCCAGGAGATGGCCAAGGCGCAGCCGGAGAAACTGGCTGCCGCAGAAGCACTCTGGGAGACCACCAAGGGAGCTCCGTTTGCGATGCTGGTAATCCCGGACGAAGCCAATGAACGGAACCTTATCGAACTGTTCAAGATTCCAAAATTCCTCAGCTACCTGACTCATCGTGACTGGAACGCCGAGCTGCAGGGCCTCAAGTCCTGGCCAAAGGAGGACAGACCTCCCGTCACGCTTGTCTTCTGGTCATTCCGCATTATGGTAGGCTTTTGTTTTGTCTTTGTATTGCTCACCACGTATGGCCTATGGAAGAGAAACAAACTGGAATCGACTCCTAAGTATCTCAAGATTCTCATGCTCGCGATTCCGCTCCCGTATATTGCCGGCCTGTTGGGCTGGATCGTCACGGAGGTGGGCCGGCAACCCTGGATTGTCTACCGCGTGTTGCGAACGGCCGATGCCCACTCACCCATTACTGGTACTCAGGTGGGGGTATCCCTGGCGGCCTTTATCGTGCTTTACTCACTGCTCGGGCTTGCGGCCTTCTACCTCATGTACGAGGTGGGACGCAAGGGACCGCAAAGCCTTGAGGGCTGATTCCGAACAGGAACGCCGGCGAAGATCCTGCGCACGGCAATCCAAAGTAATTCCGGTTCGACGCCGACTTGGGGAAGGACTGCTTCCGGTTGGCTGGATACTACAACGTTGTTTTTTTGGGTGAAGGCCGGGCAATTCCCGTTGACGAAGGAGTGGAGCGTAGGTTAGGCTGAATAAGAGGAAGTTACCGGCGTTATTATCAACGAGATAACGGCTTTGCCGGTCTCCCGCCGCCGGGGGAGGCCTTCCGGGGTCCCTCTCGGCGTCAAGCGGACGCCGTGGAGATCGGATTCCGCGGCAGAAGCCTAAGAATTGCTGGACTGACGCATAATTCCGGGTCAATACCCTTGGGACAGTGGGGGATAAATGAAGAACAGAACATATTTCCTTCTCATCGGTTTGTCTTCCCTGTGTGCGGTGACTCTCCTCGGCGGTTGCAGCACAATGGTGTTGTTGGACCCCAAAGGACCGATAGGCGAGACCGTGCGGTTCGTCATCATTGCGGCCTTCGCGCTCATGTTGACCGTCATCATTCCCGTCTTTATCATGGCTTTTTGGTTTCCCCGAAAGTACAGAGCCTCCAATACTGACGCGACTTATATGCCTAAATGGAGCAGTTCCGCCGCAATCGAGTTCTTCATGTGGGCAATTCCCTTTGTAATCGTCACATGCCTTGCGATTCTGGCCTGGTCCACTACCCATTCCCTGGATCCCTACAAGCCGATTCCATCGGCCGACAAGCCCGTTACCATCGAAGCCGTATGCCTGGATTGGAAATGGCTCTTCATCTACCCGGACAAGAATATCGCGACCGTCAATCAAATCACTTTTCCCGTCAATGTTCCGGTCAGCTTTAAGATCACCTCGGACACCGTCATGGCTTCTTTTTTCATCCCGCAGTTGGGCAGCCAGATTTACGCCATGGCAGGCATGCAAACTCGATTGCACCTTCTGGCAAACGAACCGGGCAGTTATGTCGGTCGCAATCAGCAATTCACGGGTCCGGGTTACTCCGATATGCATTTCCAGGCAAATGCGGTCTCTCGTGAAGAGTTTCAATCGTGGGTGCAAGGAGTCCGACAATCTCCGGAAAAGCTTGATCTTGAACGATATGAGGAGCTTTCCAAGCCGAGCCGCGGATACCACCCCGTGACCTATTTCTCTTCAGTCAAGCCCGATCTGTTCGAATATATCTTGAGCAAATATCATCCGACATCCGGTGAGAATCACGGTCCTATGAGCAGTGGATCCGTTCCTACACACCCGAGAACCGACGTTGCGGAGGCAAATTGATATGTTTGGAAAGCTAAGCCTTTCAGCGATTCCGTTTGACGAACCGATCACGATGACTGCCGTAGGCGGTGCGGTTCTCCTGGGCACAGTGATTCTGGGCTTGGTCACTTACTACGGAAAGTGGACCTACCTTTACAGAGAGTGGCTGACCAGCCTCGACCACAAGAAGATCGGCATCATGTACATTATCCTGGCACTGGTCATGCTTGTGCGCGGGTTTTCCGACGCCGTTCTGATGCGCGGTCAGCAGGCCCTCGCCGCGGGCGGGGCCCTTGGGTATCTCTCCCCCGACCACTTCAATCAGATCTTCAGCGCTCACGGCTCGATCATGATCATCTTCATGGCCATGCCGTTTCTGGTGGGCTTGATGAATATCGTTGTGCCGCAGCAAATCGGCGCACGGGATGTGGCCTTTCCCTTCTTGAATTCGCTCAGTCTCTGGCTGACTGCAGCCGGGGGAATGCTGATCATGGCATCATTGGGCGTGGGAGAGTTTTCCAAAGCCGGATGGTCGGGATATGCCCCGCTGACCGAAATAGAATTCAGCCCCGACGTGGGGGTGGACTACTGGATATGGGCCTTCCAGATAGCCGGTATCGGTTCGACCCTGACCGGCATCAACTTCATCGTTACCATCGTGAAAATGCGCGCTCCAGGCATGAAGCTCATGCGGTTGCCTTTGTTTACGTGGACTACTTTCTTCACCATGGTGCTCGTGGTTTGGGCATTTCCGGTTCTGACCGCGGCTCTTGCCCTGTTGACACTCGATCGCTACCTGGACATGCATTTTTTCACAAATACACTCGGCGGGAACCAGATGTTGTATGTCAACCTCTTCTGGACCTGGGGACATCCCGAGGTTTATGTTCTGATCCTGCCGGCTTTCGGGATCTTTTCGGAGGTGGTCTCCACGTTCTCCGGAAAGCGGCTGTTCGGATATACGTCCATGGTCTGGGCCACTGGGGCCATCACGGTCTTGTCTTTCGCGGTCTGGATGCATCACTTCTTCACCATGGGCGCGAGCCCGAACGTAAACATCTTCTTCGGGATTGCGACCATGCTGATTGCCATCCCCACCGGGGTGAAAACCTTCAACTGGCTTTTCACCATGTATCGCGGCCGCATAAGGTTTACTTTACCAATGTACTGGACCCTGGGATTCATCGTGACCTTCGCGGTCGGCGGGTCTTCAGGCGTAATGTTATCAATACCACCCGCTGATTTCGTGTTTCACAACAGCCTGTTTCTGATCGCACATTTTCACAATACGATTATCCCAGGTGCACTGTTCGGCTTTTTTGCAGGCTTCTACTATTGGTTCCCAAAGGCCGTCGGCTTTCGCTTGAAGGAAAGTTGGGGAAGACGCGCGTTTTGGTGTTGGCTGATCGGGTTCTATCTCGCCTTTGTTCCCCTGTACGTGCTTGGCTTCATGGGGATGCCCCGACGCCTGGCGTATTACGCCGACGCGACGTGGCATCCCTATTTGCTCGTCGCCGCATTGGGCGTGGCCGTGATCGGACTCGGGATCCTCTTTCAGGGAATTCAATTGTTCGTCAGCATCAGGGAGCGACGCAGCCTCGGCGATTCGACCGGCGACCCGTGGGACGGCCGCACCTTGGAATGGATGACGTCTTCTCCTCCCCCGGTCTATAACTTCGCCAAAATACCCGCCGTAGATGACATCGATGCCTTTGTGGACATGAAGGAAAGAGGCATCGCATATTCCAGGCCGGATCGATACGGCGACATCGAAATGCCGAAAGACACGCCGCACGGCTTGATCATCGGCGGATTTGCCTTCGTATTCGGATTCGCCGCGGTCTGGCATATCTGGTGGTTGGCCGTATTGGCCGCTTTGGGTGCGCTTTTTACGGTCATTGCCCGCTCAGCCGACGATGATATCCATTACGTCATACCCGCCGCCGAGGTCGAGCGGATCGAAAATGAACGCTATCGTGAGTTGGCCTCTGTCGCGAAATGACGTCCTGCAGACGAATCGACCATCACAAAACCTCCAGCGGAGATGGAAATGATGACAACGGAAGCTTCGACCATCGGCATCACACACAACGAAAAAGTTGAACACCCCGACGCCGTCGAGATGCAAGCATTCGGTTTCTGGCTCTATCTCATGAGCGACGTCATCATATTTGCGACGCTCTTCGCCGTGTATGTCGTCCTGGGCGGCAACTACGCCGGGGGACCGACGGGGAAAGACTTGTTTGAACTGCCATACGTGTTGGGTGAAACCTTGCTCCTGCTCCTCAGCAGCTTTACCTGCGGCCTGGTTATGTTGGCCGTGCGCGACGGCAAGAAGAACTCGGTTCTGATCGGACTTGCCGTTACCTTTCTACTCGGGCTCGGATTTGTCCTAATGGAAATCAATGAGTTCTACCGCATGATTGCCGAGGGCCATGGGCCGTCCCGCAGCGCCTTCCTCTCGAGTTTCTTCACTCTGGTAGGGACTCACGGTATTCATGTGGCTTTCGGGCTCATTTGGATGGCGGTCATGATGGGTCAGACGGCCGTCAAAGGACTAACCCCACCCGTTCAATCACGGCTGATGCGTCTGAGCATGTTCTGGCATTTTCTGGATATCGTCTGGATCGGCATTTTCAGTATCGTCTACCTGATGGGAGTCATGTAAATGAGTCACCCAGCCATCGACGTCACCGGAGCCGGAAGGGGAAGTTTCAAGTCTTACCTCACCGGTTTCGTCCTTTCCCTCATTCTGACGGCCATTCCGTTTGCATTGGTGATGAGCGGCACCTTCTCCTCCTCGATGGCCCTGGCCGGCATATTCAGTGCGGGCATGGTGCAGATTCTGGTGCACTTGCATTACTTCCTGCATCTGGACACTTCATCCGAGACGCGTTGGAATGTGTTGGCCTTGATGTTCACTGCAGCGATCATGGTCCTGTTCGTCGGAGGAACCATCTGGATCATGTTTAACCTGTATCATCGAATGATGTGATACCAATGAAAGTCTGTTTGAACAAAGCACCGGTGTGTAGGTTCACGTTTGGAAGGCCCCGCAGCGGGCAAGGACTTTCATGTATCGGTGTGCCTGTGCCGGCATGATAGTGAGTATTGCAGTGCTTGAACGGATCAAAGACTACTTGCTCGTTGCCAAACCGGGGATCGTCTTCGGCAACCTGATCTCCGCGGCGGCCGGCTTCTTTCTTGCCTCTCAAGGGCGAATTGACGGTCGTCTTCTCGCAGCGACTCTCATCGGCATATCCCTGGTTGTCGCCGGCGGTTGCGTTTTCAACAACTGTGTTGACAGAGAAATAGATCGAAAGATGATCAGGACGCGCAACCGTGCCCTTGCCAAGGGAGTCCTCTCCCTGACGACCGCCCTCGCCGGCGGCACGATCTTGGGCATTGCGGGCCTGGCACTGCTCTGGACGGCAACAAACCCGACGACAGTCGGCATCGTGCTCGCGGGCCTAGTGATTTATGTGGGAGTGTACAGCCTATACATGAAGCGCACTTCCGTGTACGGCGCGTTGATCGGCAGTCTGGCCGGAGCCGCACCGCCGCTTGCGGGATATTGCGCGGTTACCGGTCGCTTCGACATGGGAGCGGTAATATTGTGGTCTATCTTCAGCCTGTGGCAGATGCCTCATTGCTACGCCATCGCCGTCTATCGGCTCGATGATTACACTGCCGCGGCCATCCCGATTCTGCCGGTCAAACAGGGAACAACCGCGGCAAGAAGGCATATTGTGGGTTATATCTTGGCGTTTACGGCCGCCACGATGATGCTGACCTTCGCGGGGTATACCGGATACGGCACGTTTGTGGTAATGACCGTGTTGGCCTTGTCCTGGCTGTACCTGGCCTTGTCCGGCTATAAGGCATCCGATGAGAGGCTCTGGGCAAGGAACCTTTTTGTCTTCTCCATTGTGACCATAGTCACTCTGAGCGTCATGATGTCCATCGATTTCATCGCGCCCGCCCCGTCGGAAATGCTTCTGAGCCATGCTCCATAGTTCAAACCACTGTACGCGGAGAACCCCGATCCGTGCCGGTGGCGCCGAAGCGCCGGGGAAATCTGGAGAAGTGAGGATCATTGTGCAAGAAGGCATGAAATGGGCTGATTCGGGAAATGGCGGTATCCGTGTCGTAGTCAAGAATAACGAATGCCCGGAGGCCGGCCCCTATGACATGAGAGGCCCTTACGCCTGAAAGAACGAGAAAGGCAGGTTGAGGTATGCTCGAAACCATTTGGTTCGCACTCTGGGGACTGATCTGGGCCATCTATTTCATGCTGGACGGCTTCGACCTGGGGCTTGGTACGATGGCGCCGTTCATCTCCAAGAGCGAGACGGACACGAGAACCATCAACAACGCAATGGGCCCTTTCTGGGACGGCAACGAAGTCTGGCTGGTCACCGCCGGGGGAGTTACCTTTGCGGCGTTCCCCACGGCGTACGCGGTGATGTTCAGCACGCTGTACACGCCGCTTCTACTCATACTTTTCGGACTGATCGTCCGGGCGGTTTCGTTCGAGTTCCGGGGAAAAGTGGACAGCGCGGCTTGGAGAAAGCTCTGGGACGTCTGTCAGTTCGTGGGGAGCTTCGTCCCCGCGTTCCTGTTCGGCGTGGTCTTTGCGAACATTTTTCAGGGAATCCCGTTCGATGGGCAGCACCACATGCAGGGGGACCTGCAGTCACTTCTCAATCCGTACGGGATTCTGGGCGGCATCCTGTTCGTGTTCATGTTCGTCCTTCACGGCTCTCTGTGGCTGGCGATCAAGACCGACGGCGATCTCCAGACCAGGGCGTCCAAGGCGGCCGCAGGCCTTTGGGGCGTCGTACTCGTAGTTGCCGTGGTATTCCTGGTCCATACGTGGTGGGCGACGACATTATGGACGAACTACCTGACCCGGCCGGTTCTTTTCATCATCCCGCTCGTTGCCGTGGCGGCACTGGTTACCGCGCGGATTTTCATATCCTCCCGGTCGTGGTGGAAAGCCTGGGCTGCATCGGGTCTGACCATCGTTGGAGCAACCATGTTCGGGGTCGTCGGCCTGTATCCAAACATTTTCCCGTCGAGTCTGAACCCCGAGTGGAGTCTCACGGTGTTCAATGCAAGCTCAACCTCGTTGACGCTCACGATCATGCTGGTCGTGGCCCTCATCATGGTGCCGATCGTGATCGTATACCAGTCGTGGGCATACTATCTGTTCAGGCACAAAGTTACCCCCGACGATCTGGCGTCGGACGAAGCCTATTGATTTCACGTTATGTTTCAGAAAGGATGAAACGAATGAAGGAACGGACCGGTATGGTGACGATGAGAGGAAATCCCCTGACGCTTCTCGGAAACGAAATAACCGTGGGAGATAACGCGCCGGATTTCACGGCAGTGGCCAATGACCTGACACCTGTCGATTTCTCCTCATTCAAGGGGAAGATCTGCGTACTCTCGTCAGTCCCGTCGCTCGATACTCCCGTGTGTGACACGTCCACTCGACGGTTCAATGAAGAGGCGGCAAACTTGGGGCCGGACGTGGCCATCGTGACGATAAGCATGGACCTCCCCTTTGCTCAGGCGCGTTGGTGCGGGGCTGCCGGCGTTGACGCAGTCCAAACCCTCTCCGATCAAAGGGACGCATCCTTTGGAAGTGCCTATGGGCTGCTGCATCAAGGATCTTCGTTTGTTGGCCAGGGCCGTATTGGTGGTTGATCGAGACGGCAAAGTGCGGTACCAAGAGATTGTAAAGGAGATTACCCAAGAGCCGGATTATGATGCGGCCTTGGGCGTGGTGAGGGACCTCGCGTGAGGGGTGCCGTCGCCGCGTGGAGTTCTTTCCGGTGCCGGGCACCGGAGCAACCGAAATGACTGATGCCGGAGGTTGAAATATGGAGCAATGGAAATCGGTGGACGAAGTTCTGGACTTTGCCGTTGGGCAAGAGGAAGAGGCCGCCCGATTCTACACGGATCTGGCCGATCGCATGGACCGGCCCTGGATGAGTGACGTGTTCATGCAGTTCGCCAAGGAAGAGCAGTGGCACAAGAAAAAGCTCGAAGACGTCAAGGCAGGCAAACGGTTGCTTGCCGCAGAAGAGAAGGTCCTGGACCTGAAAATCGGGGACTACCTTGTCGCTCCGGAGACGACCGGGGAACTGGATTACCAGCAGGCTCTCGTGCTGGCCATGAAAAAAGAAAAGAAGGCTTTCTTGTTGTACCACAATCTCGCCGCGACAACTGACGATGAGAATCTCAAGAACGTGTTTCTTGGTCTGGCTCAGGAAGAGGCAAAACACAAACTCCGTTTCGAAGTGGAATATGACGACTATGTGATGACGGAGAACTGACGTGCAGGGGCGGACGCGAGTCCGCCCCCACGGTAACGTTTCAATGTCGTTCCGTAACCGAGGCTAGAAGTACCCGACCACCATGAAGTCGATTCCCGGCCTGCCGTCCACCGGGCAGACGTTTCGTTCGAGATACGCGGTGACCGGGAACAGCGGACACGTGTTTCCGGGAACGAGAAATCGAGGCAACCGCATACCTAGAAGTTCCGACCTGCCTGTGCCGTACTGACGTGCCAGAAGCGGTTCACCCGTGACCGGCTCGTCGGGGTCCAGAGGAATCCTTATGGAACGTATCTCACGAGATCGTTCGCACACCACTATGATGGTCTGGACGTTTGCGGCGATATCTTCGGGACTTGCTCCCTGAGGGAACCGTTGCCTGAACCCGCATGATACGCACCGGAGTTCCAGGATTTCACCGTCACCGAATGCTGTAGATGGGACCGAGATGAAGGCCAAAAGAGCGAAAATGAGCGCCTTCCGCGGGATCCTCGCAGCCATGGATTGTCCTCCCTTACATCCTTCCGCCAAAATACTCTGAGCTTATTAGTAAGGGAAATCGACAAAATCAAGTACATAATGAGCTTTTCCGGCTAATCTATTGTAATCAGATCACTAAATCGAATATCTTCCGGTTCCGTTGCGGGTTGCCGCCGGGAGAAGAAGATCCGGTCGTGACGATTCCCGCTATCGAGGTTGCCCGCCGGGTTCGATCCACAGCCGCCAGTCTTTCATCACCCGCTCGACTACCGATTCGTGGAACGATTGGATTTCTTCGAGAGTTTCGACTTGTGCCGGGTCTACACGATCCATCGCTTCGAGCACGATGCGCGGTATCCGGTGGAAGGGAATTTTTTCGGAAAGGAAGAGATCGACCGCGACTTCGTCCGCCGCGTTGAGAATTATGGGCATTGTTGACCGATCCTTCAACGAATCGAATGCGGCTTTCAGAAGTGGGAATTTCTCAGCGTCCGGCTCGTGAAAGGTCAGAGATCCCAATTGGGGAAAGTCTATGGGAGACGTTCCCGACGCAATCCTTTGCGGAAACGCGAGCGCGTAACTGATGGGTATCCTCATGTCCGTGGCGCCGAGTTGCGCGATGATGGAGCCGTCCTGGAATTCCACCATGGAATGGACGATGCTCTCCGGATGGATCACGACTTCAATTTGAGAAGCCGTCAATCCGAACAACCATTTGGCCTCGATGACTTCGAGTCCTTTGTTCATGAGGGTTGCGGAGTCGATGGTGACCTTGGGTCCCATCTTCCATCGAGGGTGATTCAGGGCCTGTTCTCGCGTAACGCGCTGAAGATCCTGAATCGAGGCATCGCGAAAGGGACCGCCTGATGCCGTGAGCATGATTCTGTTGATCTCAGAGTCGCCGTTGCCCTGGAGACATTGAAATATGGCCGACTGCTCGGAATCTACGGGGAGGAGGCGAATGCCTCGCTCCGCCACTCTGTTCATGAACAGTTCTCCGGCCATAACCAGGACTTCTTTGGTAGCCAGTGCCACGTCTTTGCCGGACTCAACCGCTGCGAACGTAGGCAGCAGGCCCGTGCTTCCGGGTAGTCCTCCCACGACAAGAGCCGCTTCCTCCGCGGTTGCGGCCCTTTCGAGCCCTTCGGTGGATTGGCCTATCCACGTCTGTCCCGGCAGGTCGGATACCCGAGCGCGGAGCTCCCGTGCCGCGCCTGCATCCGCGCACGACACAATGGCGGGCCGAAACTCGCGGACCTGTTTCTCCAGCAAGTCGATGTTCGACCCGGCAGCCAGAGCAACGACTCGGAATCTGTCCCGATGTATTCGTATGATATCGAGTGCCTGGATTCCGATCGAGCCGGTGGAACCGAGTATTGAGATGCCTTTCATAGGGGAACCGCAATGCCTGACAGTATCAGGAAGTAATATGTTGTCGGAAAGGCCGGTATAAGTGCATCCGCCCTATCGAGCACACCGCCGTGTCCGGGCATGATGGAACCGTAGTCTTTGATGTCGAGCTTTCTTTTGATTGCCGAGGCTGCCAGATCGCCGAGCGGGCCGACGATCGCGAGCAGCACGGTGAGTCGAAGGAGGACGTCCAAGGTGGGCAAGTTGGGCGCGATCAGCTTCATTATGAGCATCCCGGCCAGGCAGCCGGCAAGGCTTCCGGCAAGACCTTCCACTGTTTTCCCGGGGCTGATTCGCTTGGAAAAACGATGCTTCCCATAGTACTTCCCGGCAAAATACGCGCCGGCATCGCCAAGAGAAATCACGACGAGAACCAGGAACACCAAGGAAACTCCGTCGTCAAGGCGTCTGAGAAGAATCGCGTGGGCCAGGGGCACTCCGACGTACACGCAGACGAAGATCATCTGGGCCGACGACTCGACCGTTTGCTTCAGAGTGTCAAAGAGAAAGAGGTGGAGCAAAAGGACGAACAAAGGGAGCAGGACGACGGCTGCAACCACCCCGTAGATGGAAAAGAGATGAAATGCCGCGACGACTCCGAGAAATATGAGAACCGTGAGTTGTACGGCAGGGGAGGATTTGATCGTGGTGAGGCTTCGCGTGAGTTCCCAGACCGCGACGCCGCCGAATATCGCGACCAGCAGCGTGACCCCCGCAACGCCGCCCCACAGGAGAGGCGGGACAAGAATTGCAATGGCAATGACTGCCGTCTTGACACGGTCGCGAAGCATTAGGGGGTCATCTTCCCTTCTTCGATCTGTTCGGAGATCTTGCCGAAGCGGCGCTGCCGGGATCGAAACGCTTCTATCGCATCTCGGAACGCGTCGTCGTCGAAATCAGGCCACAAGACATCGGTGAAGTAAAGCTCCGCATACGCGATCTGCCACAGGAGGAAATTGCTTATGCGCACTTCGCCTCCGGTGCGGATGAGCAGGTCGGGATCGGGTAGGTCCCGAGTGTCCAGGAATTGCCCCAGTACTTCCTCCGTGACGTCCTCCTCTTCAATATCCCCCGACTTGAGCGCCCTGGACAGTTTCACCGCGGCGTTGAGGATGTCCTTTCTTCCGCCGTACGACAGAGCGATATTGAGGATCATAGCCGTGTTGTGTGCCGTCTTTGCCTTGGCGACATCCAGTTTCGCGACTACCGCGGCCGGCAGACGTTTTACCTCGCCGATTGTGCGGATCTTGATGTTGTGCTCATGGATCTCGTCGAGATCCGAATCGATGAATTGCGATAGAAGCTTCATGAGGCCGGAGACTTCCGACTTGGGCCTTTGCCAGTTCTCCGTGGAAAACGCGTACAGAGTCAGGACCCCAATCCCGGCGCGTCGGGAAAACTCCACGGCGCGGCGAACGGCTTTGGCTCCTTGACGATGACCCTCCAGTCGCGGCAGCATCCTGCGTCTGGCCCACCGGCCGTTGCCGTCCATAATGATGGCTACATGCCCGGGCAAATCAGCCGACACGTCAGATCTCCATAATTTCCGCTTCTTTTTCTGCAACGACATTGTCAATGTCGACCACGAAACCGTCCGTTGTCTTCTGGACTTGCTCCTGAGCCTTTCGCTGCTCGTCTTCGGAGATTTCCTTGTCCTTTTTCATCTCCTTGAGCATGTCGTTGGCATCTCGTCGGTGATTCCGAACCTGGACCTTGAATTCCTCGCCCATTTTCTTGACTATCTTGACCAGCTCCTTGCGCCTTTCGGCCGTAAGCGGCGGGAGCACAATTCTGATGATCTTTCCGTCGTTCATGGGGGTCAAGCCGAGTTCCGACTTGAGCAGCGCCTTTTCTATGTCCGGAACGGCCTGGGAATCCCACGGCTGAATGACGATTTGCCGCGGCTCGGGAATGGAAAGTGTCGCCAACTGATTGATCGGTGTCGCAGAACCGTAGTAGTCCACCATGAGTCCGTCCAGAAGGGCCAATGAGGCCCGTCCCGTACGGATTCGCTTCAGATCTTTTTGCAAAGCCTCAACCGACTTCGCCATTGAGGCCTTCATCTCTTCGTGCAACTCGTCTATCATCTTTCCCTCACCCCACCAATTGGTTCGCTTTTTCGGGCATGCCTCACTTGGGGGGACCTCCGTGAGACTCCCAATCGGACCGGATGGAATTGCCGTAATCGAGCCCCCGGGGGAGGCGGTCTCACACGATGATGGTTCCCACTTTCTTCCCGGAAAGAGCTCTTGCTATGTTGTCTTTGATATGAAGGTCCAGTACTATCGTCGGGATGCCTTTCCTCCCGAGAATGTCCACGGCGGTCGCATCCATCACCTCAAGACGTTTCTCCAACACCTCCCGGGATCTGATGGAATCAAAGAACACTGCGTCCGAGTGCTTCTTGGGATCCTTATCGAAGACTCCTCGGACCTGGGTTGCCTTCACCATCACGTTCGCTTCGATCTCCACGGCCCTCAGCGCGGCCGCGGAATCCGTCGTGAAGCACGGATTTCCCGTGCCTCCGGCGAATATCACCGCCGACCCGCCCTCCACATATGCGACGGCTTTCTCGCGTGAAAAGGCTTCCACGAAAGTGCCTATGGGAAAGGCGGACATCACGTAGGCCGGTATGTTTCGTGCTTTCAGAGATGCTTTCAGGACCATGGCATTGAGCACCGTCGCGATCATGCCCATTTGGTCCCCGACCAGCTGGGGGACGCCGACGGCCCGAGCATCCACGCCCCGAATGATGTTACCCCCTCCCACCACAATTCCCAGTTCGTGGCCCGCGCGATGAGCCTGGGCCAGCTGATCGGCAATCCACGACGCGGCGGCCTCTTCCAGGCCGAATCCACGCCCTCCGGCAAACGCCTCCCCTGAAATCTTGACGAGGGCTCTTCTGTATCCTTTCGATGGCACCATATGCCGTTAGTTCTGTCCGAGCTGAAAACGTACGAACCGACCGACCATGATATTCTCCCCGAGCTTGGCGATCACGTCCTTGATCACCGCTTCCACGGTCTTGTCGGTGTCCTTGACAAAGGGTTGTTCCAGCAGGCAGACCTCGGAATAGAACTTGCCCAGTTTCCCCTCGGCAATCTTTTCAAGTATCTTTTCCGGCTTTCCCGCGTCCTTGGCCTGAATCATGTAGATCTCTTTTTCCTTGGCGACGACGTCTTCGGGGACCTCCTCCCGTGATACCCATTGAGGGGAACTGGCGGCCACCTGCATGCAAAGATCCTTGATGAGAATCCCGAACTCGTCGGTCTTGGCTACGAAATCGCTTTCGCAGTTGAGTTCCAACAGCACTCCGATTTTGCCGTTCATGTGTATGTACGAGCCTATTCTACCTTCCGTTGTGGCGCGACCTTCTCTCTTGGCCGCCTTGAGCGCTCCTTTTTTCCGCAGAAAATCAACCGCGTTATCAACGTCGCCTCCCGTTTCCACGAGAGCGTTCTTGCAGTCCATCATTCCAAGACCGGTCATGTCCCGGAGATCCTTCACCATCTTTGCCGTTATTTCCATCCGGTAGTCTCCTCTTCTCTTTTCCGTGAATCACACTTGGCAGGTGTTCCCGCGATTCGTCGAGTTCCATGGGTCGGTACCGCGCGGCCAAAGTTCGGTTACGAACCAACCGCGGTCGAGATTGCTCCGTCGCCGCGCTCCTCGCAAGGGCATCGTCTTCATCTCCGGTGCGAGGACCCGGCCCCCGGCAATCTCGCAAGGTTAAGACAACATGACCGTGCTCAGGAACA
>JAVHLK010000065.1:0-4017 GCA_031082285.1 Desulfomonilaceae bacterium | reverse complement strand
GACCCGGCCCCCGGCAATCTCGCAAGGTTAAGACAACATGACCGTGCTCAGGAACACGTGCACTCCAGGTCCCTGTGTGCACTCTAGGTGACGAATGGACGGAACCTGCCGCAGTCTTGCCGTCGCCGGCCTCAGATGTCCCGAAAACCTCGCTCTGCAGGCTTCACGCGTCGGCAGCGGCGGTCGGTCCGCCGTGATCACACCGTTGTACTCTCTTCGGCCTCGGGCAGATCGGTCTCCTCGGCTGTCTCAGGCTCTGCCGCAACCTCCTCCGCAGGCTCGGCGGGCCGAGCTTGCGGCTCTTCTACCGAGGCCGCCTCTTTCCTTTCGACTTCCGTCTCTGCACTCCAGGTCTCTTCATCTTCCTTGAGGGACGCCTCATACATGTCCCGTCCGTCGATGCACGCGTCGGCAATCCGGGAGGAGAAGAGTCGAATGGCTCGGATGGCGTCGTCGTTTCCTGGAATCACATAGTCGATTTCATCCGGGTCACAATTCGAATCGACTATGGCGACAATTGGTATGTTGAGCTTTCGGGCTTCTCGAACGGCAATGTTCTCCTTCTTAGGGTCTACGATGAACACGGCTCCGGGGGGCTTGCGCATCTCGCGTATGCCGGCGAGGTTCTTGTTGAGCTTCTCGTATTGGCGGTTGAGGTTGACAAGCTCCTTCTTCGTGAAATTGGTCTCTTCCGGGTTTTCCAGGATCGCGGACAAGTTGTTGAGACGCTCGATGCTCTGCTTTATCGTGGAGAAATTCGTCATCATTCCGCCCAGCCATCTTTGGTTCACGTAGAATTGTCCGCACCTCGTGGCTTCTTCATGAATGGCGTCCTGGGCCTGTTTTTTCGTGCCCACGAAGAGCACTCCGTTCCCTGAGGCAACGGTTTCCTGTATGAAGGAGTACGCTCGCTTGAACAGGCGGACGGTCTTCTGCAGGTCGATAATGTAGATCCCGTTACGCGCGCCGAAGATGTAGGGTTTCATCTTGGGATTCCATCGTCGGGTTTGGTGACCGAAATGGACTCCCGCTTCCAACAATTGCTTCATGGTAATCGTTGACAATCTTTGTCTCCTCTTCGGGTTTTTCCTCCATCCCCCGTGACGTGCCCGGTTCGGGAACGACCCGGTAGAGAGGGATGTGTGAGTTAACCTGTCATTCTTTCTCGGATGCGTCTGAAATGCAAGCCAAAAACAAGAATTCCACACTTTTTTCTCAATCGTACCACTCAGCTGCCCGGAAACGCGATGAACATCATTGACCGCAATCCCTCCCCAGGTCACGAGCAGGACCGCGCATTGTCCCACGGGGTCAGGTTTCAACCAATCCGGCATAGTGCTCCACGCCGAAGAGTTTCAAAACAAGCGCGTCCACGAGGTTCCTCCATCGACTCATGTCTCCGATAGGGGCGTGGTCGTTCGCACGGGATTGCAGGCAACCGACGGCCCATTCAAGCATAGCCGCGGTGACGTCTGAGGGACCGGAAGGAACCCTTGCCTGCGGCGAGTCTTCCAGGATCTTCACGCACCGCTCCAGGGGTCCGTCCAGACGCGGCAGGAGCGCAACCAGACCGTCACTCAGCCCGCGGATCTGCTCATGAGAAGCCGGGGAAGTCGGCGCTCTGGGAATGGGTAGCGCATCGATTTCCGCTGCCGAAAGGTAATTGTTGGTACTTGTCGTCTTGATCCTCCAATTGAGGAGCCTCGAATTAAGGAGGCCCAACAAATAGCCCATCGGAACCTGCAGGTCGGTCACGGAATTGGTCATGTCTCCCAGGAAGCTGCCCGCAGGAACATACGCCGCCTTCAGCCTCGTTGCGGCAGCCATGTTTACCACCCTGCCCACGGCAATCCGTTCTCCTTCCCACGGTTCGATCCCTGTCCGAACGACCGAAGGAAAAAGCGGTAACGTGTCACTTCGGTCGGACATACTTGGTTTTCCGTACCGATCGAGAAAATCGCTGCATAGCCAATCCAGTCGATCGTTGCGACGCGACGGATGGCGGACAGAGAAGGGCTGCAGGTGTTCCCCCCGAATCAGAGGAAACCGGGTGGGTTGACTCGTAATAAACCTCCGATGCGTCGTCAGGTTGATTTCGCCCTGATGCACTTCGGCAACCGGGTGAATATCTCCGTCCCCGGCCAAGGGAGGGTACGTCAGCAGGATCTCGAGCAGCTCCTTCTCCTGCACCGACCGCAACAGGGGAATTCGCAAGTTGGTCTTCTCGATGAGCTGTCGGGAGACCTCTACACCCTTTACTTGATCGATCGGCCCGGTTCCGTCCCAGAACATCGTCTCCATTCTATGAGTGGGAGCGCCTTTCCGCGTGACGATGATCAGCAGTGCCTGGGTAACTTTCTCAAATATCCTGGCTTTCTCGGGAATGACGACGGCATGGCAAACCCGGGATTCCGCAAGAATCTCTCTTCTGAGCTTTGAGGCGGTAGAGTCGGCAAGCAGCGTCGCGGGGACGATGAATCCCAGTACGCCTCCCCGTCTCAGCAGTCCCAAACATCGCTCCAACATGAGCCGGTATGTATTGATTTTACCTTTGCACGTCCGATACATCCTCCGAAAATATGCCTGCTCTCTGCGGCGTTCGGTGATGCCCGACTCCTTCACCGAGACGATCTCATAGGGCGGATTGCCCACGATCACGTCGAAGCCTGGATTATCTCTTTGAAAAACTTCAGGATACTCCAACGGCCAGTGAATCATGCCGAGCCTTTCACAGAGGACCGTCATGGAAAACTGCTCAGACCCTGTTCCCGCGTACACGCCCCCATGGATCAGGTGTGCCTCGGCCCTTGTCAGGTTTGCTCCCGACCGACCGTCTTCGCCGATCAGCGAGTTTCCTTGTCGAATGTTTGGTTCGACTCGGGGTACGAAGGGCAAGTCCCCCGCGGCTCTCCGCATGAGAAGGGCCCGAGTTATGGTTACGGCAACCGGATCCGGATCGACCCCGTATAGACAGTGATCCACCACGTGCAGGCGAACGGCCGAGGCAAGATCCGGTTTCGGTCCCATGGTCGCGGTGTGCGGTTGTTCGGCAAACTTTTCCCTGAGCGCGGTCAGTTGCGGGGAGGAGTTGAATCGTGGATCGTCCGTTGCACCAAGAATGCGTTCGGTCAGTTGGGCCAGTGCCTCGGCCGGAAAAAGCCCGCCGCCCACTGCAGGATCGAGGATACGAAAATCGAGAAGATCCAAAGGGCTTGAGATCTCCAGTTGATCCAGGGTCGTGGAGACGATATGGCGAACGATGTGCGTGGGAGTGTAGAAAAGCCCCCGGTTCCTCCGTTCCCCCGCGTGGCATTCCAGGACGGGCTCGTGTGTCGTGTCGAGCACGAGCCGCAATCCTTTCAAGTGCTCGTAGATCCGTCCCACCTCCTCGGGCTCGACCGTACCTATCTCCGCCGTGAGGCGTGCCGCAAGAAGACTCTGGGATTCCCGGCTCTGCGGGGAGAGACGGCTCCTGCAAGCATCGTCGTACTCGGAAAGCAAGGCGTCGACCATGCGACCGACCGCGGTCCGATAGACGACGCTCAGGTCGGGCGTCTCGGAACCGCAGGAGCGCAGAAGACCTCGAATCACCTCAGGGAGAAAGAGGTTGGTTACTACTCGAGTATGATGATTTCCCGGGTCGTTGTTCATAGGCCGGACAAAAAAGGACGATCCATAAGATATGGATCGTCCTTATACCACACCGTGTGTCTTAATCAGACAACGCTGATTGGGTTATGAGGCGGTTTCACGTTTCACGCCCATGGCCACCTTGTAGAGCAGCGTCAGGATCAATGCCCCAATCGCCCAGATGCCCAGGGTGATGCCTGCCTCAGGGATTGTAGGTGCATATTCCGTTACCGTCTCCATCATGGACGGAATGAAACCGACCACGATGAGGGCAAGGCCTTTCTCAAGCCACAGAGCCATGAATGCCATGAAGCATGCCACGGGCAAGATGGCCTTGTTGTACCGCGTCTTGGGTATGACAAGCAGCACAGTCGATACAATGGCCAG
>JAVHLK010000064.1 GCA_031082285.1 Desulfomonilaceae bacterium | reverse complement strand
GACACGTCCAGTTCCGCCGGATATAGCCGAAGTACCAGCCCAAATCAAGGAGATTTTCTCAGAGCCTTTGTCGTCGGAAGCATTCCGATTACAGAGCTCGATCCGCGCTTTGTCCGGGCTGGTATCCGGGCGACCTCAGCGCGGGATTTGTGAACCGCATACGGCGACTGAAACGAATGAGGTACTCCAAAGGAGCAGAAAATGGCCAACACGAAAAGGGAACGGCGGAGACTCGTGTTTCAACTCAAAGTCACTCTCCGGGGTATTAGACCTCCCATTTGGAGAAGGATTCAAGTCACCGGGGACACGACCCTTCATCAGCTCCACCGGATTCTTCAGACTACGATGGGCTGGTACGGAGGGCATCTTCACGAATTCGACGTCTTTGGTACTCCCTACGGAGATCCGGCCATGTTGGAGGACGGGGTCGTGTTGGACGAGAAGAAAGTCAGGCTCGACCGGCTGGTGTCCGAAGAGAAAGAGAGGTTCCATTACCTGTACGACTTTGGAGACAGTTGGGAACATGAGATTCTTGTTGAAAAGATCATTCCTCCGGAGAAAGGGACCACATATCCGGTCTGCCTCACGGGGAAACGCGCCTGTCCACCGGAGGATTGCGGCGGCCCTTGGGGCTATGAGGAACTCTTAGAGGCGCTCAAGGATCCTTCTCACGAAGACCATGAAGAAATGCAGGAATGGGTGGATGAGGACTTTGATCCCAATCGTTTTGACGCCGAAGAAATCAACCGTAGACTGAATCCGCCGGTCAGAAAGCGGAATTGGACTTGGGGAGGGAATACGCCCACGGCATGAGGTTGACCGTGCCGACCTATGCAAGGGAGGGTACGAGATCCTGCAGTTAGTGCATCCCTTGATTCGGACTCGGAATTGAGGCTGTGCCCAAGAGGCTCCTTCGTTGGGCAAAACCCGGTTTGCAAGTGGATTTTTCTGGTACACCGTACTCGATTATTGACGAACCAGTCGACGCTCGGGATGAGTACAGGGAGATGTGTCGCCGCTCGGTGTGGCAGTTCAAAGAGCATCCCAATGAAATTGAAGACACACTTCTGAAAAGGCTCTTCCGTGCTATGTCGGGTGGCAGACCGGACCTATGTAACGTAGACAGGATCTGAATTCCATTGATATGGGGGACGACACGTGTTCCCAAGCCTCCGTGTCAAAGCTTGCCAAGAGACAAAGTCCCATATGACCCTTGTTGGTCAAGCGCTATCTTGCCCCTCCCTCTCCGAAGCCAAGCCCCGGCGGCTTCTGCAATGTGCAGCGCCTTTCATTCCTCGTGGAGCCTTCGTGCCCATCACTGTTCGCCCGCCCGTCAACATGGTGCAACGCAAAGCCCTTGACAAACCCTGTCGGCTCGACAACAATCGGAATGGGAAAAGTGACGCGCATCGCATACCGAAGCGCGGTCCGGTGAAGGGTCTCCCTGGAGACGGTAGTTCGGAAAACCGACCTTCACCGTCAGAGAGCGAACTGCAGGCAACCTGCCGGCACCATGTTGCGTCGATGACGCTGTGAACGGAAAAGAGCCGATGGTCTCGACGAAGAGCATCATAGGTCGCACGAAGTGGATGCCTCCCTGGAACGGTGGAGCCTCATAGGCCGTTCACGTAACGAACTATCGTGAAGCCCTCCAGGGATCGTCCCGGAGGGTTTTCTGTTTGCGCTCTCGGCACATGCTCCGATTTTGAAGGCAAGGAAGATATTTGAATGAAATCCAGGCAAGGCCGATTGTCTGAGACTCGCGAAATAACACTGACGGACTGCGAGAAGTCCGAGAGATTCGTTCGGCGAAAGATAGCCGGGTACCTGGACCGTGTTTTGGCTCGCTATCCCGGTCTGGACACCGAAGTATTGACGTTTGTCCACTGGTTGTTGGAACCGGCTCTCGTGGAGGAGATAATCCTCCATGTGGCTCCGAAGTTGGGTCAGGAAGACAGAACCAAGTTCGACTCGGAAATGGAAGAAGGGTTGGCCGACGGCTATAACTTTGGCCAGAGTCTGGAACGGTACATCAAGAGATCTCGAAACGATCCGGGGGGCGACCTCACGGTCCTGATCCGGAAATTGCTCAAGAAAAAGGCACAAGATCTGCGTTATTCCGGCACGTCCGAACTGGAAAAGAGCCTGACACTGTTCAGGAAGATGTTCCGCCTCAACAAACTGGAGGTCGAGATCTGCCTGCTCCTCTTCATCATCTCTGAATGGTATGCGACCGAAGCCTTCTTCGAGGACCACCTTCGCTGTACGTATTATTCGGGAAGGAATTACCTTTCCACCATGCTGGGAGCATCGTCCGCGGACATCACCAACGCGGTGAACGGAGGACTGTCCAAAACGGGCATGGTTGAATTGGACGGCGGCAGTCGTCTCTGCCTGAATTCGAGCATCGACGGTCTATTCAGGAAACCGGCAGGGGCCGATGTAACGACATCTTTTTTCAGGCGAATCCGTCCGATAACCATGCCGTTGTCGGGCCATCTGGTGGATCCGGAGGCTACGGAGCACATTCTGAACATTCTACGCGGCAAGCCGTCGGGCCCCGCGCACGTGCTCCTTTACGGTCCCCCCGGCACGGGCAAGACGAGCTATGCTCACGGTCTTGGAAGAGAACTCAAGCTCCCGATTTACCAGGTGGAACACGGCGGGATGGATACCGCGGTGCAGCGATTGGCCGCGGTCACGGCTTGTCTGAACATGACCAGGTTGGGATCCGGCTCGCTGGTGATAGCCGACGACAGCGATGCCATTCTCAATACCGGAGGATACCGGGAATCGGAAGGAGAGTACGCGGACAAGAAGAGGCTTCACGACATACTCGAAGAACCCGGCAGCCGAATGATTTGGATAGTAAACGAGGTGGAACACATTGAGGAATCGGTGCTGCGGAGATTCTTTTTCAGCCTGCGTTTCCGCAGGTTCAGTCGATCTCAGCGCGTCAAGCTGTGGACGAACATTGTGCGTAGGCACAAGTGCAAACGTTTCTTCACTTCTGCAGACATCACTGAATTTGCGTCCAGGTTTCAGTGTAACCCGGGTGCGATCGATCATGCCGTGAGAAATGCCGGACACACGGAAGCGGTGACCAAAGCCCGGTTCCATAAGGCGGTATCCCTGGCATTGGAAGCCCATGAAAGTCTCATGCACGGCGGTCGCCCCGTGCGCGATACCAACGGCGTCGACTCCGGCTTCTTCCTAGAAGGGCTCAACATTGCCGGTGCCGAGCTTCAATCCTTTATGAAGGAACTCGAATCCTTCGACAGACACTCGAAGTCTTTGGGCGGTTGCGACAACGTAAGTATGAGACTCTTGTTCTACGGCCCCCCCGGAACGGGAAAGAGTCGATTCGCACGGTACATCGCTTCGCATCTGGACCGGGAGATCACTCAGAAAAGGGGCGGGGATCTGCTGTCCAAATGGGTCGGAGAAACGGAAAAAAACATCCGAGACGCGTTTGACGAAGCGGCATCCAGAGGATCCATCCTGATTTTCGACGAAGCGGATTCACTGATATTCAACCGTGAGCAGGCCGCGCACTCGTGGGAGGCGAGCATGACCAACGAGTTCCTGGCCCGGATGGAGGAGTTCACGGGCATTCAGATATTCACGACCAATCGACTGATCCACATGGACGCGGCGAGCATGAGACGATTCAATCACAAATTGCAGTTCCGTTACCTCACCCCCAATGGAGCCTGCACGCTCTATGCGAGAATGCTTGCTCCACTGGTTGAGCGGGCCCTGTCCGGAAGTGTGGAGAAAGAACTCAAACGGCTTCGCCGACTCACACCCGGAGACTTCAAGACAGTGAGAGACAAATACGTTTTCAGAGAACCTCATGAAATCACGCATGAGGCCCTGGTGGCGGCACTGAAGGCTGAAGAAAAGTTCAAGGCACTGCATGCAGGCGAAAAGTCCATTGGCTTTATGGCTTAAGTACAGGATTTCCCAGCCCCCCCATGATTCTCGGATCGCATCTGACCATGAAAGTGCATCGGTGCCGCGGGCCCAAGTTCCCAACGGGGGCAGGGGGATTTTCGGCTAAAGACCGGGCAGGAGCCTGGGAACGAGAAGGGAAAACCGTAATACATGATAATCGTGCCACAGCCCCCTCACCTTTCTCCGGCATGTTGACTTGCGCCGTCTATTCCAAGTAATCTGCTCTTGCAGTTTATTGAATGGGTCTGAGGGGGGTAAAGCCTCAATCCCCTGCACACACTTGCTAAGAGAAAGGAATGATCACATGGGGAATGAAATGAGCAGACGAGAAATCATTGCGGGAGCCGGAGCGGTTGCGGCCATGGGCCTTATCTCGGGTTTCATCGGGTCGGAAGCGAGGGCATCCGCCCCAAAAGGCGCTCCCGGGACGTTCAGCCACAAATTGCCGCCGTTGCCGTATGCCTACAATGCGTTGGAACCCGTAATCGATGAGGAAACGGTGAGAATTCACCACGACAAGCACTTTGCAGGCTACGTCAAAGGTCTTAACGACGTGCTGGTAAAGCTTGAGAAAGCCAGACGGGACGGAAACTTCGACTCTATCGGATGCCTCGAGAATGATTTGGCTTTCCATGGCTCAGGCGTGGTATTGCATTGGATCTATTTCAGCACCATAGGTCCCAATGCAGGGGGTAAGCCTACGGGGAAAACGGCTGAATTCATCGATCGGGATTTCGGATCGTTCGATGCTTTCTGGAAGCAGTTTGCCGCAGCCTCCAAGGCGGTGCAAGGCTCCGGATGGGGAGTGCTGGCATGGGAGCCCTTCAGCAAGAGGCTGGTAATCCTGCAGGCCGGGATACACCAGAACCTTACCAGTTGGGGTGTGATGCCGATTCTGGTGTGCGATGTGTGGGAGCATGCGTATTATCTGAAGTATCAGAATCGACGCGCCGAGTACGTCGACAACTTCGCGAAGATCGTCAATTGGAAAAAAGTGGACGAACACCTGGCCATGTATGCCGGACAATAGCCGGCGCGCCCCCGGTCCACCCGTTGTGTGTCGAACTTGAAAAACCGACTTGAAGGAGTCGATCTCAACACTTGAGTCGGATCGGCACCGTGCCGGCCGTCTCTTTCAGGACCGGCGCGATGCCGGTCCCACCGGACCTGCCGGTCAACCGCGGGGTCACGCAGGAAGCGGGGTGCTACACAAAGAACTTTTCCGGAGGCCTCCGTTCTGGAACGTACTCGTGAGGAATACCCCCGTTGTTCCACGCCTCGGAAACATACAGATTGCAGTAACAGCTTCCATATTCCTCGACGTCGGGAGTCCTGTATACGCAAGGACATATGATGTCTTTGTCGTGTACTCGGTCATTTGCAGCGAGCCTGCAAGGACAACACATGTACCCGTAACGCTCTCGGTTCAGAAGGAGTCCCTCGAGAAGCTCAAACACTTTTTCCCTGTCATTGTTGAAATAGTAGCCCTTGGGCTCATGTATCTTCTTCAGCGTTTCGTAAAGCGTTTCCACGTCCTTCATAATCCGAGCGCCTCCTTGATTTCGTTCTCCTTGTAGCCGACAATTACTCGTTTACCGATGACCAGGGTGGGAAACGAGCACAGTGAGTTAAGTCTCTTGACCTCCTCCAAGACGGCTGCGACTTCCTCCTTGGAGACCTTGTCCACATCGGTGCACTCATAGCGCACGCGGCACTCGTCGAGCAGTTCCTTGGTGCAATTGCAGTGAGGGCACGTGCTCACTGCGTAGAGTTTGACGGGCAGTTCCATCATGAAGCTCCTTTCGTGATGAACGCGACGAGGCCGGAGCGATTCACGGCATCCATTCTCCAAGGACCGTCTTTTCAGCGAAAGAGGCCGACAATGCCGGACATGTCGTCAAACACGTAGTCCGGTTGATGCGAGCTCCGGGCAAGATCTTGTCGCGTTGAAGCCCCCGTCAAAACCAACGCGGAATCGATTCCGGCATTCTTGGCAAAAACAATGTCGGTTTCGATCCTGTCTCCGACCATGAGACAGGATTCGGCCTCGACATTCAACCGATCCAATGCCGTCTCGGCCATATCCCGAGAAGGTTTTCCGAATACCCGATCCGGCGGTCTCCCCGAAGCGGTTGCCACGGCTGCGACGATGCTCCCGGCCCCGGGAAGGAACCCATGGGATGCGGGAAAAGACGCGTCCGTATTGGTTGCCCAGAACAAAGCTCCGCGCTGGAGCGCCAAGTGCGCTCTTCGCAGTTTTTCGTACGAGAATCCCGTATCCAGAGCCACCACGACAATGTCGCTTCCGGACGGGTCCTCGGTAATCTCGACACCCGCGTCTTCGATGCCCTCAATCAGCCTCGGTTCGCCGATCACCATCACGCGCGTGCGCATTTCATGCGCTCTGAGAGCATTGATGAGCGCGGTCGCGGAATTTACCACCTGGTCTTGTCGAACGTCGAGACCCAGACCCCTGAGTCTCTCCGCTATATCCGAGGAGAGGCTCGTAGCGCCGTTGGAAACAAAAACCCAACGTATGCCTTTTCGAGTAAGATCCCTGTACGCGGCCGCGACTCCGGGCATGAGAACTCGGCCCCGATGCACCGTCCCGTCCAGGTCTGCAAGTATCCCCTGATAGGTCTTCTTGCTCATCGCGCGTGATCTGAGAAAGGTTGGTCGATCGGGATTTCCTCCGATTCCGTCAGTCCCGGTCTCGGCCCGAGCGGAGCCATGGTTTCCTCCCTTTTCAGTACGAGCGTGAGGTTGTACCGCGCGGTATCGTATTGAGAATCGATTTGCAGTGCACGGTTGAACGCGTCCATCGCGCCCCGTTGATCTCCCATCTTGTAACGAAAAAATCCTAAATTGTTCCATACTTGGGCATCCTGGGGATTGACCTTGGTCGCCTCTTCAAGATCTTCCCGAGCCTGGGGCGCGTTCCCCAACTGAAATTGAACGACGCCTCTGAGGCTCCTCGCGCGAGCCGAGTCGGGTCGTGCAGTTACGACGTGGTTCAGGTCGGACAGAGCCGACTCGAGATGATCCCTGTGATGGTTGGCTACCGCTCGATCGAACAGAATCCCGGGATTTCCCGGCAGGTTGTCAATCGCCCGGGTGAAATCTTTAACGGCCGCATCGTAGAGCATCCGATTCATGTACGTGATGCCGCGCATCGAGAATATTTCCGCGTCCGCCGGATCCAACTCCGCAGCCGTGGTGAGGTCTGCCGCAGCTCTTACATTGTCCCGCAATTGGATGAACGTTCGGGCTCGTTCCTTGTACGCTTCAACGAGGTTCCGATCCAGGGCGAGAGCCCTGTTGAAGTACTCGAGCGCTTCATCCATGAGTCCGCGACGCATGGCAACCACCCCGAAGTACAGATAGGCGGAAGCATGATCCGGAGCAATCTCTACGGCCCGTTTCAAGCTTTGTTCAGCCTGTCCGTAATTCCCGAGAAGGATGTAGGCTCGCGCACGAAGGACCAGGTACCGTACATCGTCCCGAAGATTGTGAGAATCGGTCGACAGAGCCTCGAGTGCTTTGTCCGGCCGACCTGTCTCAAAATACACGAGGACCTTTTCTCTCACGACTCGGCCGTCGCCCGGGTTGAGAGACTCGACGCGAGCATAGTCCTTCAGGGCCGCCTCATGTTCCTTGAGCTTTACGAAGACTTTTGCACGGAGCATGAAGACTTCCGGATCCCGAGGCAGAAGCGTACAGAGTTTGTCCGCGTCCTCGAGGGCCGATCTCGGATGCCCCAACTTAAGTCTCACGTGTGCCCTGGCCGTCAATGCCGGCGGGGACCCGCTCTCATAATGAAGTGCCCTGCCGTACTCGTCTTCCGCCTTGGCAAGAAAGCCTTGTTTCTCGTAGATCATGCCCTTTAGTACATACGCGTACGCGTCACCCGGTTTGATGCTCAGATAGTGCTCCACATCCGCGGTAGCCTGCTCCGGTTGATCGATCAGAATGAAACATTCCGCCTTTTGCAGTAACGCGGCCAAGGCACTCCTGGAATGGGCCAAAGCGGATCCGAGATCCTCGATGGCCCGGTAACAGTCGTTCATTTCCTTGTACGCTCTTCCTCGTTCGAAGAATATTTGGGACAGAATCTCTCCGCGGAGACTTTCGTTGCTGAGGGCTTTGTCCAGAAGCTTGATCCTCTCCGCCGGGCTCGCCGTGGATTGGGCCTGTTTGAGCAGTTCGCCGGCGCTTGCGTCTCTCTCGGCCCAACATGCCGAATGCTGCGTCATCAACGCAAGCAGAACGAAAACGAGCCCGGGCACCGCACGGCGCGGGCTCAATCGAGCGAGGTCTTGTGGTGGGAGGTTGTTAAGCAAATCCGCACTCTAGGGGAGCCTGGTCTTCAGTTCACGTACAAGCTCTTGAAGAATCTCATCAAACTGGTTTTGCATACGTATCATGTTCTCCCGCATCTCGAGGATTACCTCAGCTCCGGCGAGGTTAACTTCCAAATCCTTCACCAGGTTGGCAATGATTCGTATCCGCTCGACCTGATCCGGCGGGAATACACCCTCGCTCCCGGGAACTTCCTGAAGCGGGTGCACAAGATCTTCCGCGACAAGGAGGTCGAGGAAGCTGTCCTCAACATCGAAAATCTCTATGATCTGCTTCCTGTAGTAGTATTGCTTAGCCATTCCCAGTTCCCATACGTGCCGGCGTTGTGTGTCGTGCCTTCACTGCGGCGTCGAGCGATCCGGCCTAAAGCCGAATGTCCTTGCGCAGGTCTCCTTGATAGAATCGCTCCAGTTTCTCGGCGGCGGAAAGCGCCTCCGGATCGTCCGACTTGGGGACCTGCACCCGCACCGTCACGAACATGTCCCCCGGAACCTTTGTCTTCAGATTCGGAACCCCCTTGCCCTTCAGTCTCAACCGCTGCCCGGACCTGGTTCCCTTTGGTATTTTAAGCTGCACCGGTCCACCCGGTGTCGGAACGGTAATTTCCGTTCCATTCATTGCTTCACCGACGCTGACGGGAATGTCCAACGTGAGCGTGTCGCCGTCTCTCTTGAATATTGGATGCGGTCGCACGCGAATCACCACGTACAGGTCGCCGGGCGCACCGCCATTGCGGCCGGGCTCTCCTTTGCCCCCCAGCCTGATGCGGGAACCGTTCTTCACTCCCACGGGAATGCTCACATCGATCGTCTCCGTGCCGTTCATCAAACCAGAACCACGGCAAGCCGTGCACGGTTCGCCTGCACGTCCCGTACCGCCGCAGTCACGGCACGATTGGTTGAAATTGAAGGGACCTTGTGCGACTCGAGTTTGGCCCGTCCCGTTACAAGTCCGGCATACGGGATTTCCCGGTGCGTTAATCCTGCCGCTGCCCCCGCAACTCGCACACTCCCGGGTCGTCTGCAACGTCACTCGAGTGGTCCCCCCTTTTATGGCCGTCAAGAAATCAACTTCGAGCGAAGACTCTACGTCCCTCCCCTTGCTCGGACCGGTCCCTGGGAAGGGACCCCGTCCCGAACCGAACAGATCGCTGAAAACGTCCTCAAACCCGGAATACTTGAAATCCTCACCCGGAGCGTGTCCGCGAAACGTGTACCCGCCCTGCCCTCCGAAACCTCCGGCCTGTTGCCATTGTCGATACCGTCGTGCCTGTTCCGCATCGAAGCCCGATCTCAGGCCTTCCTCCCCAAATTCATCATATATCTTGCGCTTTTCCGGGTCGGACAGTACATCATGTGCTTCCGAAATCACTTTGAACTTGTCTTCGGCTTCCTTGTTTCCCGGGTTCACGTCAGGGTGGTACTTCCGAGCAAGCTTGCGGTAGGCCTTCTTGATCTGCTCGGTGGTTGCATCCTTATTGACGCCGAGGGCCCCATAGAAATCCTTACCCGCCATGACAAGGCCTCCCGAGACTTTCCCCGTCAAGGCACAAGAGCACATCCAATGCGACCGCGTCTTTGCAGGATCTTACGGACATGCGAGCGACTTCTCCCGACGGGAACGATTCAATGCACTGTAGAATAATTAAGTATCCCAAGGTGCTTGTCAAGCACCTCATCCGTGAAAGGGCGCTCCGATAAACTACATATTGTTAATGACTTATTGCTTTTGTCAAGCTTTCGGTGTTTTTATCTTGACTACCCGCCTCAAGATATGGCAGACTCAAAGGCGAAACCTACCTACATAAACCCAAACCGTGAAAACCCGGCGGCCAACTTCACAAACTGCGTATTGCCGCCGGGTTTCGTTTTTCGAATTCCATGCTCGGCACAGGCTCCCCGGGTCGAGATCGGACTTCCTCCCGGCAGAGCGCATCAAAAGTCTTGAGAAATGGCGAGCAGGGCCTTAAGATGGGGGATCGTCTTCTTGCAACCTCAACCGTCGAAGGAATGCCGAGCGGGCACGGAGCTCGCCGTACATATGAAGTCATGATCATCGATTCCCACGTCCACTTGCTGCCCAGAAGGGTGCAGCACGACCGTACGCCCTTCTGTCGCAGCGATTCGGCATTCGGTTCAATCTATTCGTCGAGCAAGGCAAAGCTCGTTTCCGAAACCGACATCCTCCATTACATGGATCGTTACGGCATAGAGAAAGCCATCGTTTTCGGCTTCCCGTGGGAAGACCCCGGTCTGGTTCGAGAGAACAACGACGAGATCTGGTCGTTCCACCAGAAGCACCCTGAACGGATAATCCCGTTCGCGGTGCTCACGTCGGGTCAACGAGAGCCTTCCCTGAAAGAAGCGGCCAGGACCCTTGAAGGCGGATTTGCGGGCTTCGGCGAGTTGGCCATGTACCACCACGGGTGGAGACTGGCGGATTTCGAGGCGCTGAGTCCCAGTCTTCAGTTGGCACAGATGAAGCGGGTGCCGGTCATCATCCATGTCAACGAGCCGGTGGGCCACCACTACCCGGGGAAAATCCCGGTGGATTTTCGAGGCTTGCTGAGAATCATAAAAGCCCATGCGGAAGTGGACTTCATCCTCGCTCATTTTGGCGGCGGCATTTTTGTCTACGCGCTCATGCCGGAAGTCGCCAAGATCCTGAGCAGGACTTACCTGGATACCGCGGCCTCCCCGTATCTGTACGATCCGAAGGTGTTTCGCGTTGCCGCCGACATCATGGGGGTGGACAAGATACTATTTGGCAGTGACTATCCCCTCCTCCCCTTGAGCCGCTACGTCAAGCAGTTGGAGGAGGCCGGAATCGACGGCGACATGCGGGAAAGAATATTGGGACGAAACCTGGCCGATCTGCTCAAGCTCGGCAAAGACAACGATACGAGCGGCCTCGTCCTTGGGACGGACTTCGGTCGCTCCCCGTCCGAGGCCGTTGAGTGTAGGGAAGATTCGTGACCGCACCGCAATTCCCGGTCGTCAAGACGCCGGCCCCGACGGAGGTCGGGGCCGGCGTCTTCGGTGGCTCCGCGTGTGCGGCGCGCTCCCGCTTGATGCGCATCAGGCCGCGCCGGCTTCCTTCTTGGTCTCGAAGTATTCTTTGGCTTCGTGGGGGAATATGGCGTGTATGAGAATCTCTTCGTCGGAGAGCCCCGGAAAGGACTTCTGTAGTTTGTCCCACATTGGGTCCAGGAGTTCCGCGGGACGAACCGTGACGGGGTTTTCGTCCTTGAGGACCCTTTGGCGGAGTTCCTTGTTCACAGGTGCCGGGGTCTCGCCGTACAGACCTTTGAGAAGGTTTGCCGTATGGTTGGCGATGATCTTGTACCTGCCGAGGAGCACATTGAAAGTCGCCTGAGAAACGACGATCTGAGAGGTCGGAGTCACCAGCGGAATCCACCCGAGATCCTCCCGGACCCGGGGTATCTCGTCGATGATCTCATCGAGTTTGTCCAGGGCATTCTGCAGTCTGAGCTGGCTGCTGAGATTCGACATAACTCCGCCCGGAATCTGCGTAACGAGCATCCGACAATCGACACCGCTGTACGGGGCCTCGAACTCGTGGTAATGAGCTCTGACGACCTTGGCCGTTTCCGCGGCCTCGGTCAATTTGGCAAGATCGCAACCGGTCTCGTACCCGAGACGACCCAGCGCGTACACAAGCGACTCGGTACAGGGATGACCGGTTCCCCCGGCGAACGGACTCAGCACCGAGTCGAGCATGTCACAGCCCGCCTCAACCGCTTTGAGCGCCGACATCATTCCAAGGCCGCAACTGTCGTGGGTGTGCAGATGTATGGGAACAGCGACGGCCTTTTTCAGACTCGATACCAATTCGTACGTGGTTGCCGGGTCTATCAGTCCCGCCATGTCCTTGATGGCTATTTGGTCCACGCCCTTGTCTTCCAGTTGTCGAGCCTTTGAGACGAACTTGTCTATGGTGTGGACCGGGCTGATCGTGTAGCACACCGCGCCTTCGGCAATCTTGCCGACTCCTTTGACGGCCTTGATGACCGCTTCATGATTCCTGACGTCGTCCAGCGCGTCAAAAATGCGAAAGACGTCTATTCCGTTTCGGGCTGCGGCTTCCACAAACTTGACGACCACATCGTCCGCAAAATTGGAGTATGCGACCAGATTCTGTCCCCGGATGAGCATCATGCTCTTGACATTGGGCATGGCTTCCTTCAGTTTTCTTGATCGCTCCCACGGATCCTCACGAAGAAATCTTACGCACACGTCAAAAGTTGCGCCTCCCCAGGTCTCTGCGCCATAGATCCCGCTGTCCGCAAGCTTGTGAGCAATTCGAAGTAGGTCGTCCAGGTTGATGCGCGTAGCTACTTTGCTCTGCGAGCCGTCTCTGAGGGTGATGTCGAATATCTTCACCCGTCTTGTTCCCTCGTGGTTCATGCAGTCCTCCAGATTGTTTCGTCACCGTTTTCAGCCGTATTCAGCGGCTTTTGCCAAAACGCACGTGAGCGAGTGACGGCGGCCTTACGGCCGAAATTGGAATGTACGGCACATCTCGCGATATCGCCACACCCGGTGCACATGTGCACCGACCCGCGACCGGATTGGGGGGAGATCTCACTCATCCCTGCCGCGATCGCTGATTCCTCGCCCCGTGGCCGGGAATTACCGCCCACTCATTGCGGGCAAATCCGAGTCTTGATCCGTACCAAACTTTTAAAATACTACGTCGCTGATGCCGAGGCAACTCGTTTTCGCGTTTCACGGTAACCATTCCGTTCCGTGCGGCCGTCGAATCTGATTCTTCATTGCGAGGAGCGGCGCGACACCCCCCACACACAACGTCGTCCCCGTGAGACTGAATGGTCGGTTTCGCACGGACAGCCGACCGTGGCTGCGATTCGGTCACGGAGAGGAAGTGGGAATTGTGCGTTCAGCCGTGTACGGGCGGACTTTGCCCTGGCTCAACCGGATACATCTTCTTCAACAATTCCACTTCGTCGTCCGCGGAGGACACGAGCCCGTCCAATCGGGCATTTCTCAACGTCCTCAGCATTTCGCCGAACAATGGGCCCGGTTCGTAATCCATTTGGAGCAGATCCCGGCCCGTCAATTTGGGTATCACGTGCCTAAGCGTGGTGATGTATTCCGAGAGTGCTTTCCTGGTACTCTCTCGAACCGTCTTGGCCATCATGAAGAGGAGAGCCTCAAGCTGGAGCTTTTGCAGGGCTTCCACGACTCGGCTCGGCCGCGTCGCCTCGCCCTTGGCAAAGACGCCGAGGACATAACTCACCTCCTGACGCTGTCTGAGTAAGTCTTTCCTCTTCGCTCGCACTATGGACAGCCTGCGCACCAGCGCGTCAAATTCCTCATCCGTCAGCGAATCGGCCAGCGCCAGAAAGTAGACCGTCCAGGTCTCCACCTCGTCCGGAAAGAACTGATACTTCCACCAGGACAGCACCGCGGTGGCCGACTCCAGAAGCTCCGCCGTCCTAGGCCCGAACTGCAGGGAAGGATGGAGCGCCTTGAGAATGCCGAAGCCTGCCATGAGCGTCAGAGGAGCCATGGGGTTTCTCTCGTCCAGAGCATGGATCAACTCATTGAGAAGGCGCTTCCCTTCCACCTTGTCAAATACGTTCATCCTGACGGCACCCTTCATCAGGGTGAGCGTGTGTTTGCCGATCGCGAAGCCGAACCGACTGCTGAAGCGGGCGGCTCGCATAATCCGTGTGGGATCCTCAACGAACGCCAAATTGTGCAGCACTCGTATGGTTCGCTCCTTTATGTCCCGAGATCCTCCAAAGAAATCGATCACCTGACCGAACGATCGAGGGTTCAGCCTGACGGCCAGAGTGTTCATGGTGAAATCCCTGCGGTACAGATCGCGCTTGATCGAACTTGTCTCCACCGTGGGTAAGGCCCCGGGTACCGAATAATACTCGTGCCGGGCCGTTGCCGTGTCGATCTTGAAGCCGTCTTGGAAAAGCATCACCGCGGTGCCGAACTTCTCGTGGCTGCGAACGCGGCACCCGGTGAATTGTTCGGCCAGTTCTCTTGAAAAGTCGATTCCGTTGCCTTCAACCACAATGTCGAGGTCGAGATTGTGTATTCTCAGGAGGAGGTCCCGCACCGCACCGCCGACCAGGTACGCGTTCTCGCCTCGTGTGTCCGCCACGTCTCCGGCGCGTTTGAGGATGTCCATCACTCTCGTGGGAAATCGCTCTTCCATCAGGCGCCGCACGCTCTTGCTGCGTACGCGGCCGGAGGGGAACTCATCCGGACCGGTAGTGTCGCTCCTCAGCGGAAGCTTCAGGTGTTCCAGGAGATCGCTCCTCGATATTACGCCCACCATGTTTCCTTCGTCGACCACCGGAACAAGCCTGTGTCTCCCCTCAACCGTGATGGAGAGCACTCGATCGATGGTCTCGTCGGGAGTGACGAAGACAACGCCCGGGTTCATATAGTCGGCCACGAGTTGTTCGTCCAGGCCGTGGTGCAAGGCCTTCTCAACGGCATTTCGGTGAAGTATTCCCATTACGCAGCCGTTTTGGACGACCGGCAAAGAGCTTATCTGATAACGACTCAGATATTCGGCCGCTTCGGAAAGTCTCTGGTCGGGCCCGATGGAGATAACCGGCCGACTCATGATTTGCCCGGCCTTTCGCTTTGGCCGTACTCGCTCATGGAGCAGGCCGATCAGATTTTCTCGAACCTCGTAGAGAGACAGGTTCCGGATCGTCGCACTTGCCGCGGTCGGGTGGCCCCCACCGCCGAATTCCGCGGCGATCTCGCCGGCATTCACTTCCTCGGCACTGCTCCGACCAATGAGATGGACGCGATCCTCCATTCTTACGATCGCAAAGATTGCCTCGGGATTCTCCATATCCCGATATTTGTGTACAAGAACCGCCAAATCCCCCACGTAGTGTTCGGAGCTCGCCGTGGTCACAAGGACCTCCACTCCTCCCAGGTTCACCAGCTCCGATCCCTCAATGAGACGATGAAGGAGCTCGATCTGGTCCGTACTCACGTCGCTGGTCATCATATTGGAAATGATGTTGAGATTCGCGCCGCGTGAGAGCAACCATCCGGCTGCGTTAAAGTCTCGCGGCGTGGTGGAGGAGAACGCGAAGGAACCGGTGTCTTCATAGATGCCCAGAGCCAACACCGTAGCCTCTTCCGCGTTCAATTCAACGCCTCTTTTTCGGATCTCCTCAATCAGCAGCGTCACCGCGGCCCCAACATCCTCCACGATTTCCATGTGACCTTTTACGTCATCTTCCGAGTCCGGATGGTGATCGTAAATGTGAATCTCGACGTCTTTGGCGTCAACAAGGGCTGAAAAACGACCTATTCGGCTCTTCTGACGGGTGTCCACCAGGATCAGGCGGGTCACTTCATCAAGATCGATGTCCTTTGCCCTCTCGATCGAGAGGATGTATAACGTGGACTCGATGAAGAAATCCCGAAGATTCTTCTCTTGAGCTCCGGGAAAGGCTACCACGGCGTCGGGGTACAGCTTTTTGGCCGCCACCATGGAGGCAAACGCATCAAAATCCGCGTTCAAGTGCGTGGTTATGATTTCCATAGATTCCTGCCGAGTCCTCCCGCATCAAGCATTCCTTGGTTCGACCTATATGACTCCGCCGTAGGGGCAGGGACCCGACCCATGTCGAGGCCCGGGGCTCTTCCTTCACGCATCCGAGGCCACTTCCGGACGCATTTGAGCCGGCCGAGAGCATTCACGCTTCGTCACGATCGCCACCTTGCACGCATCTTCAGTGTTCTCCTTGCACATATCCGACGACGCATAACCGAAAGGTTAACAATAGGTGACCGCATTTATGCAACGGAGCACCAAGTCACGTATCCTAACAATACTACTCGGCGAAAAAAAGTAAATTGGCCTCACTCGGGAATGTGAGCCTTGATTGGGGCGCACTGGACGTATATAATCGGATGCCATGCGTCAATGGCGTCCGATTTCCCGAATCACTTTTGAAGCTGCATTGAACCGTCTCACTCGGGTGGTCCTCACGTTGGTTTGCGTCTGGTCCATCCTCCCCGGATCGGCGTGCGCGGAATTTGATTCGTCCGGTTGGAGATTTGTGAGAAACGTTCAAGTGCCCCCGACATATCGAGAAGGGCCGGTAGCGGTTTGTCTGGAAGCTGCAATACTGGAACACTGCCTGCCTGATGGGCGGGACATCCGCCTCGTTTCTTCCGACGGCTCGACGGTTCCCATCACGATTACTCCCCCGGTGGACGGACGAGACGCGGAGCCTATTCCCGTCCGAGTGTACAGGGTGGCCCGTAAGGCGGGGAAGTGGACCGACATATGGGTGGACAAGGCTGCAAAGGTTCTCACTCGGGGCGTGCAGATTCGGACGCGATCCAGTGATTTCGTTCGAAAGGTCGAATTGCGGGGCGCCGATACCTCCCAGGAGGCGTACGTCATTCGAGTGGACGGTCTGATTGTGGATCGAAACTCGCCCATCCCCATTCGCAGTCATGAAGTCTTTCATCCTCTGAACAATTTTCAGTACCTACAGATTCGCATCATGGACGGCGATGCCCCCCCCCTCAAGGTTGACGGCGTGTATTGTTATCCGCCGCTTCCGGAAGGAACGTCGGAGCGACCGCTTTCGCATAGGATAATCGAGAACCGGTTCGACAAGGCCTCGGCCGCGACGATTGTGGTTGCCGACCTTGGCGCCGAACGACTCCCGGTGTGCAACATCTCGGTGAGAACATCGGCTCGCAATTTCGTCAAGGCGGTCCGAGTTTCGGGAGCATATACCTCACATGCCGTATCGTGGTCCGGATTAGGTCAGGGCACGATCTTCCGGATCATTCGCGACCACGCGTCGGCCGAAAATCTGGAAATACGGCTCGACCCCTCACCGATCCGATACCTGAAGCTGGAGTTTACCGGCGGCCCCCCCCCGGACTTCACCGTTGACGGCGTAACCGCGTTTGGAAGCGTTCAACTGCTCGTGTTTCAGCCGACCTTGGGCTCCTCCTACCAGCTCTACTACGGCAACCCACGAGCCCAAGCGGAGGTTCATGCCCCCGGCCCGACTTCCTTCAATATTGCGCAAATGGTTGATACGGCGCGTGAAATGGAGGTCGGTCCCGCCCGACCGAACATTCCTCAACCGAGCCCCAAGCCCGTCGAGCAGAAAAAGGAAGTTGCTCCATTTGCTCTGGGAAAGGCTCTCGGCGTGATCATGCTGCTGGTCGGCCTGCTCCTCTTGTTCAGCGTGATGCTGAAGGCTCGATCCCTGAGGAGGCGCAGGAACCGGCACAGTTTACGGATCCCCGACGCGTCTCGTTAGTGGGGAACCGCGCACCAATGATGCCGGGTCAGGTAATCTCTTCTCGCAGGTTAAAGGTCATCCGCGTGCTTCCCACGCAAATTTCGTCGCCATCTTGAAGCTGTACCTGCGTCGTGACGGATTCACCGTTCACCTCGGGCTTTTTCAAACCCTCCGCGTATGCCAAGAAGTATCCGTTAGGCCTCTTATTGATCAGTGCCGCGGTTTTGCCGACGAGCAGGCCGGAGCATCGGACGTCTGCATCACCGGACTTCCCGAGAGTGGTGAGCCGTTTGGTAAGATCTATGATCTCGGGAGTACCGCCTGAAATAATGGTGATGGAACCGTACAAATTGACTCTCTTGGGTTTTTGAGCCATCTGCTCGGGCGATATACCCTTCTCCGCAGCGTGTTTGGCCAGCAGCTCTTGTTGAGCCTGCGTGTCCAAGACTACCGTGTCCCGAAACTTCGGCCCCTCGATTCGACCTTCGGGTGCCGAATCCTCCCTGGGTGGTCGTTCATCTTCGGGACGAAGATCGACAAAGGTCAAAGTGTGTTTTCCAACCAGCAGCGTGTCCCCATCAAAAATTCTCTGCCTGGCAATCTTGGTTTCGTTGACAAACGTGCCGTTCAATGACTCCAGGTCTACGAGAACATAGTAGTTGGGGTCTTCCTGCTCGATTACGGCATGATGACCCGACACGGCCATGTTGTCGATAACTATATTATTGTCGTCCCTTCTGCCGATTGAGACGGGAGTGGAATGAAATTCGTACTCCTCAACGACCGAATCCTGAAACTTGAGGATCAGCTTAAACATCGGTATCCTCCAAGTAATCTGCCCGTGAACTCGTCATGTGTACGCGGCCCGGTCGATTCGCACGAGGCCGAGATCGATGTGAAGGACTTCGCGTCTCACGTTTCTTTAGACTCTTCACTCTCTTCAGTCATGACGGATAGCGCCAGCGTCGTGTTGTCGGGACTTCCTCGATCGTTGACGATTTCGATCAATCGGTCGAGCACCTCGGGTCCGGGTTTGTATTTCAATACCTCTTCCAGGATTTCACGATCCTCCATGACCGCGGTAAGTCCATCGGTACACAAAAGGAACATGTCTCCCGGAAAAATGGTCAGTTCATCCATGTGAACCCGCACACGGGAATCTACGCCGATGACCGATGAAAGGATGTGCTTCAGTTGAGAGTCCCGGGCCTCTTCGCGGCTCATAATTCCACGTTCGATCTGATCCTCTGCCAGCGTATGGTCTTTGGAGATCTGTTCTATGGTTCCATTGCGGATCAAGTACATCCTACTGTCGCCCACATTGATCATTGAGGCGGTGAAATCATGGATGGCCACGCCGGTCAGCGTGCTTCCCATTCCGACGTACTCGTCCCTTTCCAGAGACTTTTCCACGACTATCCTGTTGGCCCTATACGCTGCCTGGCGGAGGAGATTTGCACGGTAAGTGAAGCTTTCATCGTAATTCTCAAAGAGATCGGGATCCAGGGGCGGGTCTCCCACGTGCCGGTCGTAAAATTCGCGAATCGTGTCCATGGCCAGCCGTGAAGCAACCTCCCCGGCTCGATGACCGCCCATGCCGTCGAGCACCAGGATCAGCCGTCCTTCGGAATCGACGTACAAACAGTCTTCATTGGTGATGCGATGCTTCCCCACATCGGTTTTGCCCCAGGTTTCAACGATCACTCGGCCTCTCCTCGGCCCGGTAGAAGTGTTGCGCCATTTCATGTCGTACGTGCAGCTGAGCACTTCGGTTTCGAACTCATTGCCTGCCGACACCTATATCGGGTATGAATGTAGCTGATTTCAACAGGAAAATCAAGTACTATTGGCCGGTATTTGCCATGACGACACATTTTGCCGTTTTCAAGAGCCTTACTCACCAACGTATCGCGAAAGGCGAGCAAGAGGTCGCTTACCAAGGGGGCACGAGCCGTCGGGGCATGCCGTTGAAGGGATGCCGAGTTCCGCAATCCCCGCGCCGGCAATTTCTTACCCTTATCCGAGATTGTTCGGCGAAGCCTCTTCCGGCGCTCGCGTGATGTCATCCCCGGCGGCGAGGCCGTTCCATTCAAATCAACGGATACACGAACGAAAGACTTTCGCACCGGTTTCCAACAGATACCGGTCTTTGCGAAGGTGTTGATTTCTCGATCTGATGGATATACATTGTCCCGGCGGGAGGGACCCGGAGGATCTGTAGATGTATTACCGGCACACAGGAATGCTCCCGGCGGCGTTGCGTCCGGCAGTCTTGACGATTGTGCTTTGCTTGCCGCTTTTCGGCGGATGTCAGGAAGCGGACACTCTCGTGAGGGAGCTTCGCAACAAGTTCAATAAGGTGGTTAAGCCCAAGACGCCCTTCGAACAGAAGGACGGGTTGACGATACGTACCTGCTCGCTGTACGTGACCGCGAATCCAAACTCGGAAGTCATTCGAAGACTCCCGTCGGAGACGCCGGTCCGGTTGCTCAACAGGATTGGGGAATACTACCGCGTCCGGACTCGCGACGGCAGGGAGGGGTATCTTGAAGAAAAGGTGGTGGGGGGAGAAGAGATCATCATCAAGACCCAGCAACTTCGAAGGTCAATTGAGGGACTGCCGCCGCAGGCTGAGGGAATCACCAAGAGCAGGGCTAATTTTCGGCTCGATCCGGGACGAGAGCAGCAAGTGATAGAGGTGCTTCCGCCGGGCAAGAGGTTCGAGGTGTTTGAGCGGCATGTCACACTCAGGCCGACTTCCGACCAAGCGCCTCAAGAGTCGGTTCCGATTGACGATACGGCCGAAGATGCGAAGAAGGATGTCTGGTATAAGGTAAAAATGGAGGACGGACGGGTAGGCTTTATCTACACCTATAACATGAGGCTTGTCCCGCCGGATGAAATAGCCCGTGCCGTGCCCTTCATGAGAATGGTTGCGTGGAAGACCGTCAATGTGATCGACGACCAGGACCTCGGCGCAAAGAACAATTACATCGTAGCCTATGCCCCCATAGGAAAGGACGCCGGTTGCGATTACACAAGGCTGTATCTCATGGCCTGGTCGTCGAGATTGAAGAGAAGGGTCATCAACTGGCAGCTCGGTTTGAAAGGGATTCTTCCCATCACCAGTTTTCAGTTTGAGGGTAAACCCGGTTTCAGTGTCCGTTATCTCCATCCGGCCGGCAACAACAAGTTGGTTCTGGCGAGCTTCGTGTTCGCCGGTGGCAAGGTGAGAAAGGTCAGCGAGGAAGAAATACCGAACCCATCGAAAATACACTGACTTGAGCGTCATCCGTACGCGACGTTACTCAATGGCCGGTTGAACCGTCAAACAGGATACGGGCTGAGGGGCACATAGCCGAAGAGGGTGGTGAGGATATTTTGGGGAAAGGGGGTCAACAAAAGATTATAAGACCTCGCGGACTTATTGTAGGCGTTTCTGCTCTCCTTCACGCGTCGGCCGATGTCCGCAACCTGCCGCCAGGGCACGGCAAAGGGTGAGTATTCGCCCATGTCGGGCCGAGCCTCCACAAGTCTTTCCATTTGAGCCAAATGGCGTTCGATTTCTTCCACCGAGGCAACAATTCGGTCAGGATCACGTGCTCTCATGGCCATGGCCCGAGCTGCAAGCAGTTCCTCTGCAAGCCTGCCGTGACCGGGCTCGAACCCCTTGATCGCTTCTACAAGGCCGGGGATCGATTCATTGCGTTCGTTTACGGCTCGAAGAAACGATTCCCATTCTCCTTGTGCTTCCAAGCGGAGCTCCTGCAGGGTCGGGCGAAGCGTCAGGAAGGAGATTACGGTAAGAACCACAAGCGCGGCCAGGAAGCAGAAGCCGAATTCAATGAGCCGAGACACTGTCATACGATATCCTCGCTGTGGCGACGGATTTTCTTGGAAACGTCCCGCCGTCGGTTCTTTCGCCGCCGAACCCTACTCCTCCGAATGAGAACGTCGGCGTCTGCCCGTGAACGATAGATGCAGATCCTTCGACAATGAGCCGGGTGAGCTCCGCCGGCGAATAGGAAGCATCCGGGTGTATCGCAATCGTCGACACCGTGCCGCCCGACGCCCACTATGTGCCGTCCCCCGATTGCCGGAGGCATGGCGGACCTCATGCACGCAACCAAAGGTTAGGGGCGGGGAGCCGCCTCATTTGACGAAGACTATTTCCAATTAATCTAAGTAGTCTATGCTCTAATTTCAACAAATGTCTCAAGATTTCCGGAAAAGCTTTTATACGCAAAATAGTGTGAAGTCAATCGTTTTCTTCCGGATCGTCTTCTTGTGCTTCAGCTTCGAGGGATTCGTCGGACCGGCATTGAAGTAGCCTGACCCGACTCCCACGGCCTAACCCGGCGTAAGGCGGCATGGAAAGGACATCTGCCACTCACGGAGTGGGCTGTATTGACTTTTCCGGTATCCGCGTCTTTAATATAACCGGCAGGATTTGCAGAATTTGTTACCAAGAAAGGCAGCGATGGCATATCAAACGAATCGACGAGAATTTTTGAAAGGCGGGTTGCTTGCAAGCGCGACCGTCATGACCGGTGGAGCGATGAGCTTAGTGATGCCCGAACCGGCGGACGCGACCGCTCCCCCGGATATTGTCGTTTCCCACGGGACCGACCCGGCCAAGATCACACGGGCCGCGGTCGATGCCCTTGGGGGAATCAAGCAATTTGTAAAACCGGGCCAACGGGTCGTCATCAAACCCAACATGAGTTTCGCGAGCGGACCGGACCGCGCGGCCAACACTCGCCCCGAGATCGTACGGGAAATTGCACTCATGTGTGCACAGGCCGGCGCGTCACGGATTGCGGTTCTTGATTATGTGCTCAACGACCCAAAGGAATGTCTCAAACTTTCAGGAATAGAGGCGGGGTGCAAGGACGTACCCAACACCTCGGTCAGGAACGTGCAAGCCAAGCGACTTTTCACATCGGTCGAGGTGAAGGGTGGAAAGCAACTGAAGACGTTGAGCGTCGTTACCGAAGTACTCGATTCCGACGTGTTGATTGCCGTTCCCAAAGGAAAGTCACATTCGTCTGCGGGCGTAAGCCTCTCCATGAAGGGGATGATGGGACTGATCTATGAACGAGCGTCGTTCCACAGCAGATACGATCTCCACGACGCGATCGTCGACATGGTGACGGTGCTCAGACCGGCGTTGGTCGTGGTGGACGGAACGAGCATTCTGAGCACCGGGGGACCGGGGGGACCGGGCAAGGTGATCCCTCTCAATCTGGTGATCGCCTCAAGAGACATGGTGGCTGCCGATGCCCAAATGGTTGCGTTGGGAACCTGGTACGACCGCAAGTTTGAGCCCGGTCAGGTGCGCCACATCAGATCGGCTGCGGAACGAGGTTTGGGGAGCATGGATCTGAAAAAACTGAACGTGGTCAATTTAGAATCGTGATCCGATTTCAGCGAGTCACACAGGCGGTCTCGCTTCTGCTGTTCGCAGTCCTGTTCTATTTTGCAGCGTATCCGTTCGCAGAAGGGTTGGCGGTCGACTTCTTCTTGCGACTGGATCCTCTCATTGGGATAGGCACGACGATCTCTGCGCGGGACTTCTCGGTCGCATACCTTCCGGGCATCGCGTTGGTTCTTCTTACTCTCATCATGGGGCGGTTCTTCTGCGGACACATATGCCCCATGGGTACCACTTTGGAGATTCTCCAGGTCCCGGTGGTCTCCCATATGAGAACTTCCGTCCGGAGCGCCTCGTACGAAGCGAACGCTCGATTCCGAGGCTGGAAGTACATTGCACTGGTCGTAATCATGGCCGCCGCCGTGGCAGGGGTTTCCCTGGTCTATCTCGGGTCGCCCCTGTCATTGGTCACCCGTTTGTACGCTCTGGTCATCTGGCCGGTCGTTCTCTTGGCGGGGGACCTGGGAATTCATTTGACTTCACCGTTATGGAAATCCTTCCCGGACTTGGCCTACGTGCAGATACCCGGCAAGGTTTTTGCGACCAACGTATTCGTGGTCATGCTCTTCGCGGGAATCACTGCCCTCGCCTATTGGCAGCCACGCTTCTGGTGTAGGAACTTGTGCCCTTCCGGAGCCCTCATGGGTCTCTTCTCCAAGTCCCCGCTCATAAGGCGACGTGTTGGGGAGTCCTGCAACCAGTGCGGTCAGTGCATTCGCGAATGCCCCACGGCCGCGATCGGAGAGGCTCCGGGACGGACCGTCTACTCCGAGTGCATTGTGTGCCTGAAATGTGTACGGATATGTCCGCAATCGGCCATCACGTTTTCGCGAATGAATCGCGGTCGAGAAAGCGATGTGCCCGGCCCGGATCCGACGCGACGCGCCCTTGTGTTCGGAGCGGTTTCGGGACTGTTTGCCGCGGCGCTTCTCCGCACGAATGTGAGCCGACCGGGCCATCCGGGAGCTGAAGGAAATTTTGTGGCTGAAGACCTGATCCGGCCGCCCGGCGCCCTTCCCGAACCGGACTTTCTCGCGACATGCGTCAGATGCGGAGAATGCATGAAAGCATGCGCCACAAACACGCTTCAACCCATTTGGTTCACCGCGGGAATTGAAGGACTCTTTACTCCCGTGATGAGACCGCGCTTGGCCGCCTGTACGAGCAACTGTAATGTGTGCGGCAAAGTCTGTCCCACCGGGGCTATCAGGAATCTGTCACTGACCGAAAAAATGCACGCAAAGGTCGGAACCGCCTGGATCGTACGACGGAATTGTCTCGTGTGGGAACAGGACAAGAAATGCCTGGTCTGCGACGAGGTGTGTCCGTACAACGCAGTTTCTTTCCGGCCGGTGCCGGAACGACGGAATGCCGTCCCCTTCGTTGTGGCAAACAGGTGCACGGGCTGTGGTTGGTGTGAAACCAAGTGTCCGGTGGAAGGCGCTTCCGCGATCCGCGTGAACATCTTGGGAGAGGTTCGCCTGGCCCAGGGATCATACGTTGAAAAGGCCCGTGAATACGGCCTGGTCTTCCGGACAAAAGACAATACCCTCGATCGATTGGCTCCGGAGATGTTCGAGAAGGGCCCGGCAGTGAAACCGGGCGAAACCGTCGAACCGTTTCAGCCGGCCGACAACGGTTTACCGCCGGGTTTTCTTCCGAGATAACCAATGACAACGTTTAGCTTATCTGTTATAATCACGGCGCAAAGAGTGCTGCGCCGGCCATCCGGATAAAAGGCAATCAACAGACCTCTGCAGCCGAACCTAATTGACTGGCGGTGCGGAAACCGGCATGAGCGATCGTCGGGCGGATACAAATGATGTGAAGAGCTTGATGCAGCAGGCAGAACTGTATGAAACTCAAGGATTGTATGAACATGCTCTGCAGGTGTACCGAAACATACTTAATAGGGATCCGGACAACCACGGGGTAAAAGAGCGTTTACTTAGGATTCAAGAAACCCAGAAGATGGGGGACACGACCGTCAGGCAGGCTTTGACCGCCGACAACCTCTCACCGCGACTGGCTTTTGACCTTGGCGTGGCCTACATGGGCATGAATCTCTACGCCGAGGCTCTGGAAGAATTCGCTCAGGCCATGAAGGCCGCTCCGGAAAACCGAGCCGAATTGACGCGTTATTCCACGGTCTGTCTCATCCACCTTGAGCGGTTCAAAGAGGCCCGAAGAGTACTGGACCGCATCATGGCCGACGGCACGTTGACCCCCCTGGAACGGGGGGACATCGTATCCGAGGCTCTGGACACGTATGTGGCCAAGGACCTTGACAGCCTGGCCCGAAACCTCCTCGAAAGGGTGCCGGACGACCTCAAGGAATTTGTCCGAGACTATGACGAGATTGCTGCTCAGATAGGAGCCTTCGCCTCGGACCACGGATTCGAGTTGGAAGTTGAGGACACCGAGACCGGAGAGATCTATCGAGAACCCCTGGAAGACGATTCCACCCCGGTTCGGAGGGCGTCGGAGTCTCCAGCCGAGTCCAACAAGGCGAGGCGGTCAATACCGCTTCGTGCCGCGGTCAGCTATTCTCTTGACAGCAAGAACTGGAAGGACGGAGTGTCCGTGGAGGTGTCCGCGGAGTGGGCGGTGCTGCAAGTTCCGGAACCGATCAAACCGGGAGACTCCTTGGTCGTCCAAATACATTTGCCGACACAAGGCGATGGTGAAACCGTTTCCGTGATCTCCAGAGTGGCCGAAACCGGCGAGGAATCTTGGAAAGGCCACCCCGCTTCGGTCAAAGTGCGATTTGTTTCCTTTCTTCCGGGAGGAGAAGCAACCCTCAGAGACTTTATCGACCGTGCGGTTCTCGAGCCTACGTTTCTTGATACCCAGGTGCTGAAGAACTCTTCGGATGAATCCGGTCGGTATCCCGATACCTTTTCCGTCTTGCAGGAACAGGCCGTAAAGGATCTCGAAGAAAATGTATTGACCACTCTGGAGATCGGGACCAACAAGAGGGTCGGTCCCGCCAACGGGTTGGCCGCAGCAATTCAGAAAGACGTGGGCCTGGACGAAACCCCGAAGATCCGTTTTGCTTGCGAATGCGGACAGATCCATGTCGTCCCGGCCAAGAACTCGGGTCGAAAGGGCAAGTGCGGAAACTGCGGAAAAGTCATGACGGTTCCCGTGGTCGACATGAGACCGGACAGCCTGACCGAGACGGTCGTGGGAAAGATCGTCGGGGGATGCAGACTCCTTTACAAACTCGGCGGCGGCGGCATGGGCGGCGTCTTCAAAGGACATCATATTGCACTCGACATACGTGTCGCGGTCAAGATCCTACATGCTCATCTTGCCGAAAAGGACCCCATCTTCATTAAGCGCTTCATCCGTGAGGCCCGAGCCGCCGCAAGACTCCAGCATCCCAATATTGTAGGCGTCATGAACGTGGGATTTGAGAACGGGCTTCATTTCATCGTCATGCCCTTTGTGGGCGGCGGAAGCGCGGCGGCCTTGCTTGCACGTCACGGAAGACTCCCCGTAGACAAAGTACTGGATATCGCCCGTGATATGGCCCAGGCACTTATTGTCGCGGAAGAGAACAACATGCTTCATCGGGACATCAAACCGGCAAACATTCTCTTCACTGAAAAGGGAGATGCGACCCTTGCCGACCTGGGCTTGGCCAAGAACTACTTGGATGCCAACGATTCCGGAATCACCCAGACCGGGATCGCATGCGGAACCCCCCTCTATTTTTCACCGGAACAAGCCAAAGGATCGAGACACCTCGACATCCGATCGGACATCTACTCCCTCGGGATTACCCTATATCACATGCTTAACGGTTCGCCGCCGTTCAAGGGCGAATCCGCGTACGTGATCTTTCAGAAGCACGTCCACGAACCCCTCCCGCCATTTGACGTGGTGCCTCCCATTTCAGATTTGGTGCTGCAATTCCTCAAAAAGATGACCGAGAAGAACCCGGACAACAGGTTCTCCAGCGCAAAGGAACTTCTTCAAGCCCTGGAAGAACTCCGTGCCGAACTGGCAGCGGAAGCAACCAAAGCCCCTTCAGCGGGAAAGAAAGGTTTGCTTGCACGGCTTGGCATCAAGAAATCGCAATAGCTCAACTACATTATTAGAGTTACATCAATGCATTCTTGACTTTCTTCCGTATCTATTGTAAACTAAAGGTGTTTTATAGTTTGAACTTCGTGCGGATTAGTGGAGGAATTGTCATGTGTCCTATACCGCAGCGTCTTATGCAACTCGTCCTCTTGGCAACCCTTTTCACCTGGATCGCGTACCCCGGTTGGTTCAACGAATGGTATTCGATCCTGCCGGAGAATTACGCGTGGCCCGCATCAATGTCGAATCAGTGCGACCCTCGGTGGGGCTTCTGGTTCTGGTAGCCGGCCGCGGCCGGAGGTGCGCCGCGTCGACCGCCCGACCATGACGAGGCGCAGTGACGGGTGCACTTAGTGCTCGATTTCCTAACCTCCCATGATCGGGGCAGTCGCAACTGATCGTGAAAGTCCGCCCGGTCTCCGGGCCTAACATCCCGCGGGACGCGGGAAAGATAGGCGTTCCCAGGCGGAGCCCTGAGCATGTCCCATATCTCTTGGCTGGGCACCGTGAACATCGGTTGCCTATAAGCCTACCGATTCGAGATGTTGACCAACCAGTGCCCCGTAGGGGCTCACCGTGACTAGCCACGGGTTTCAGAAACTGTCTCAAAAGTCGGGCATGGAGACAAATCGTAGCACGATGCGGAAACATCTTCGTTACGCAATGCGCGACGGGTTGCCGGCTCGTCGCGGGCGTTTGGTGCAGACCTCTGTGGTGCAGACCTCTGTAGGGGCGGGTTTTATACCCGCCCGCAATCGAGTACCCAG